>JAGOIO010000038.1 GCA_017995595.1 bacterium
TGACATCAAAGAACTTTTTGTTTACTTCAGAATCAGTTACTGAAGGACACCCTGACAAGGTTTGCGACCAGATTTCAGACGCAATTTTGGACGAATTTCTAACGAAATGTCCAACATCTCGTGTTGCCGCAGAAACCTCAGTTACTACAGGAATGGCTCTTGTAGCAGGTGAAATCAGCTCTGATTGCTATGTAGATATTCCTTCAGTTGTAAGAACTACGATTAAAAATATCGGTTATGAAGGTGAAAATTGTGGTGGTTTTGATTGCAATACTTGTGCAGTTTTGACAAGTATTGATGAACAATCTACTGATATTGCAGGTGGTGTAAATAAGGCATTTGAAACTCGTGATGATGTTGCAAGTACCGCAAATACAGAAACAGAAGAGTTGGGAGCAGGCGACCAAGGTATTATGTTTGGTTATGCTTGTAACGAAACTCCAGAACTTATGCCACTTCCTATAAGTTTGGCACACAAACTTTCTTTTAGACTTGCAGAAGTTAGAAAACAAGGTTTGTTAAAATATTTAAGACCAGATGGAAAATCTCAAGTTACTGTTGAATATAGAGACGGAAAACCATACAGAATTCACACTGTATTGCTTTCTACTCAACATGACCCTGAAATTAACGGTGAATCTGATAATCACAAAGTTCAAGCAATTATTAAAAAAGATTTATTGGACTTAGTTGTAAACTATGTGTTCTCAAAAGAAGCTTTGAAACCTGATAGTGAAACTCAATATCTTATCAATCCATCAGGAAGATTCGTTATTGGTGGACCTCAAGGTGATGCCGGCTTGACAGGTAGAAAGATTATCGTTGATACTTATGGTGGATATTCAAGACATGGTGGCGGAGCTTTTTCAGGAAAAGATCCAACGAAAGTTGACCGTTCAGCAGCTTATGCTTCAAGATATGTTGCAAAAAACATTGTTGCAAGCGGATTGGCTGAAAAATGTGAACTTGAACTAGCTTATGCTATCGGCGTTGCAGAACCTCTTTCTGTAATGGTTGATACATTTGGTACAGGTAAAATCTCTGATGATGATATTTCTGTTTTGGTTAAGAAAAATTTTGATTTGAGACCTGCAGGAATTATCAAAAAGTTCGATTTGAGAAATTTACCTAAGAAAAATGGTGGTAAATTCTATCAAAAGTTGGCTGCTTACGGACACATGGGTAGAACCGATTTTGATGTACCTTGGGAACATACAGATAAGGCTGAATTGTTAAAAGAACAAGCTAAAACTTTGTATTCTTTTTCAAATTAGTTAACGCTTTATAAATATAAAAGAGTCGAGATTTAGAAAACAAAATTTCGACTCTTTTTTTGTTGTATTTTGTGGTATAATCAGCCTATGACAATGTTAGGAGACTCCTGTTTTGATGAACTTGTATAAAAAAAGAATTTTATTCGTTGGTATTCCGGATATGGCGTATGTTTGTCTTGACGGGTTAAAAATGGCAGGGTTTAATATTGTTGGTGCATTTGGAGCAAAAAAAAATCACCCTACTTATGACGATTTCAAAAGCTTTGTATGTTCACGTAATATTGAATTTATAGAGTATGATAATTTGAATGATGACGAATTTATCGACAAAATAAAAAATTTGAATGTCGATTTAGCGGTAGTGTGTTCTTTTAATTATAAAATTCCCAAAAAGCTTTTAGACACAGTAAAAGATGGCTTTTTAAATCTTCACCCGTCTTTACTTCCAAAGTATAGAGGGGCAAATCCATATTCAAGAGTTTTAATTAATAAAGAGAAAGCTACAGGGGTTACGCTTCATTTTATGGACGAAGAGTTTGATACTGGAGATATTGTTGCTCAATCAAGCTTACAAATTGCTCCGAGGGAAACAATGGGTACATTGTTTAACAGGTTAAACTTACTAGGGCTTGAATTACTTGTAAAAACTCTAAAATTATATGAAAAAAAGCCTTTACCACGACGTAAACAAGATGCGGAGTGTTCAATAAAGGGTGAAGCTCTCTCAAATCAAGAAATGACTATAGATTTTAACAAACCTGCAATTGATATTGAGCGTTTTATAAGGGCTTTAAATCCTTTTGTTAATGCAAATACTCTATTTCGGGGAACTATGGTTAAAATCTTTAGTGCAAAAATCTATGATGCTCCGGAAGTTAAGTCAAAGCCTGGAACTATCGAAAAAGTTTTTAACGGAAATATATATATTTCAACAGGAAAAGGTTATTTAATACCAACGGTTTTGCAGTTTGGAAGCTTTTTTATTGCTACCTCTCAAGATTTTATTGAAATATTAAATCCAAAAATCGGGGAAGAATTTGGAGTTATAAATGGATAAATTAAATTTTTTGACGGCAGGAATGCCTTTAAAAACAGAGCCAAAGAGCTATGAGAATGCTTTTAAAATATTAAAGAGTTATGGCTTAGACGGTATCGAATTGGAATTTGTCAGAGGCGTGAGAATGTCAGAAGCTTCACAGAATACAGTTCGAGAGGCTACAGCTAACAAGGATTTTGTAATAACAGCACATGGACCTTTTTATGTTAATTTAAATTCTAAAGAAGTTGAGAAAATAGATGCGAGCGTTGAAAGAATTTTGGAAACGGCAAGAATGGCTCATAGTGTTGGAGCATATAGTATAACTTATCATGCGGCATTTTATATGGGACATACACCTGATGTTGTTTTTGAGCAGGTGAAAAAGCAAACTCAAAGAATAATTGATGTTGTAGAAAAAGAAGGCTTGGATATTTGGATAAGACCTGAAACAACTGGAAAAGGAACTCAATGGGGAGATTTAGATGAAATTATAAATCTTTCAAAAGAGTTTAAGCAAGTTTTGCCTTGTGTTGATTTTTCTCATCTTCATGCTCGTTGTGGTGGAGGATTAAATTCTTATGATGATTTTTCTATGATGTTGGAAAAAATAGGAAATGAATTGGGGCAAAATGCACTTGATAATTGCCACATGCACCTTGCAGGGATTGAATATTCTCAAAAAGGTGAGAAGAAACACTTGATTTTTGAAGAATCAGATATGAATTACAAAGACTTATTAAAAGCTTTAAAAGCATTTAATGTAAAAGGTGCATTAGTTTGTGAGAGTCCAAATATTGAGGACGATTGTAAACTTTTGAAAGATTATTATTTGAGTATTTAGGAGAAGCTTATGATAGATATTAAAACAAAATATGCTTTTGAAAAAAAATATCCTATAGATTACCATCAAACTGACTTAAAAAATGTATTAAAACCATCGGCACTACTTAATATTTTGCAAGATATCGCAACAATAAATGCGGAGATGCTTGGTTTTGGATATTCTTTTACCTATCCTAAAAATTATGGCTGGTTTTTAATTAAATATAGAATGGAATTTGAAAATTATCCTCAGAATTTGACTGAATGTATTGTAAGGACAGAAGCTCGAGGTTTGTCAAAATTGATGGCAAGTCGTGATTTCGAATTGTCTTCTACGGACGGTAAAAAGCTTGGTAGAATTTCAAGCCAATGGTTACTTATAGATTTAGAGTCAAAAAGGATTCTTCCGATTAAAAAGGTTTTGGATTTTGTTGATGATTTTCAAAAACGAGAAGATGACTTGCAATTTCCAAAGTTAAAACCTATAGAAAAAGTAGATTTTGAAAAGACTTTTGAAATAAGATATGATGATATTGATATAAATCAGCATGTTAATAATGCAAATTACGTTATATGGGCGACAGAACCCTTACCTTTTGAATTTTTGACAAATAATAAGATAAAAACGCTTGATATAATTTACAAAAAAGAGATTGCTTATGGGAATAATGTTATTTCTTCTGTAGAATTTGATGAAAATAATAAGATAAGTCATCATGTTTTAAAGAATGCTACAAATAACGATGAATTGTGTTTCTTGTCGATAGAGTGGGAATAACGATGAAAATATCAAGAGAATTGTTAAAAGCTAAAGACTTTGAAGTTCCGGTTGTATTTATTATTCCTGAAAAATATTCTGGTTGTGCAATTATTGTTCATGGTTACGGTGATTGTAAGGAAACTTTGCTGGGTTTCTCTGAAAAGATTTCCGAAAAAGGGTTTTTAACGTGTACAATAGATTTAAGAGGACATGGCGAGAATAAAAAACCTCTTGATAAATCGGCAATTTTAGATATAAATTTTGTCGTTGATTATTGTAAAAAATATGGAAAAGTTGCTATTGTCGGACATTCTTTAGGTGGCAGACTTGGACTTTTGTCAAATGCAGATTATAAAATTGGTATTGCCCCTGCGATTTGTACAGGTTTTGATGAAGAAACTCGAAGTCGATTGAAAAATAATTTTGAAAAAAGAGTTAAAGCAAATACAAATGAGGATTTCTTAGAAATATTTTATAAATTGCAAAATTGGAGAGAAGAAAATGAAACAGCAAAAACATATATTTTGTATGCTCAAGATGACATTCCTTCAATAAAAGAGAACTGTATAAGCTTAAAGAAAACAGAAGTTTGTCAAATTAAAGAAGCAAATCATAGTGATATTTATTTTTATGATGAAACTGTTGATAGTATTGTTTCAAAATTAGAGCAGTGGTTTAGTGGGAAATAATAATTATGATAAAAGATATTATTGAAAAAGTAAAAACTGAGCATAATCTAACAAAAGATGAAATTATAACGCTTTTAAAAGAAGAAAAAGAGCAAAATTTAATTTTTGAGACTGCAAATGAGGTTCGAAAAAAATATGTTGGTGATGACGTTCATTTGAGAGGACTTATAGAATTTTCAAACTTTTGTAAAAGAAATTGTCTATATTGCGGTATAAGACATGATAATCAGAAAGTTACAAGATACAGGCTTACGGAGAAGCAAATCCTTGATTTGGCACAAAAAGCAAAATCTTACGGTTATAAAACTGTAGTTTTGCAGTCAGGTGAAGATGCTTACTATACTGTAGAAAGATTGAAAAATATTGTTTCTAAAATAAAAGAATTAGACTTGGCAATTACATTAAGCATTGGTGAGAGAAAGTTTGAGGAATACAAGACTTTAAAAGATGCCGGTGCTGATAGATATTTGATAAGAATTGAGACGACAGATAAAGAATTGTATAAAAAGAATGATCCCAATATGGACTGGGAAAATAGAAAGCGTTGCTTGAAAGATTTAGGAACTTTGGGATATGAAGTCGGAACAGGTTGCCTTGTCGGACTCCCTGACCAAACGATTGAGTCTTTGGCTGATGATATTTTGTTCTTTAAAGAAATAAATGCAGATATGATAGGTATTGGACCGTTTATTCCTGATGAAGATACTCCTTTAAAAGATGCTGATGGCGGAGATTTTTACATGGCTCTAAAAGTTATGGCTATTACAAGATTAATTTTGCCTGATATAAATATACCTGCGACTACAGCTATGGAAACTTTGAATCCAAATGGTAGAATAATTGCACTTCAAAGTGGAGCAAATGTAGTTATGCCAAATGTTACAGAGGGAGATTATAGAAAATTTTATGCTCTTTATCCCGGAAAAATTTGTGTAAACGAATCACCGGCACAATGTGTCGGTTGTATCAGCGAAAAAATCACTTCAATAGGTCGAACTATCTCTAGTCATCACGGTTTTAGCCACAATAGAAAAGACTAGTTTTAGCAGAGATGCGAGAATGCTCGTTGTTCTAAGTCTCTAGTTGTTATTGTTGAACCGTTGCTTGATAAGGCAGAGTTTCCCCTGAAAGCTCCGGAACCATGTTTGCATAGAACTCCGCTTTCATGTTTTGCCGCACTTGGCATAAACACCAGTGCATAAAGTTGACCGGCTGAAATCTGTTCATCACTTCTAAACCCTGCTTGACGTTTTGCTGTTTGCAGATACTTTTCTACAAAATCAAGTTGTTGCATAGTTGTCATGTTTTTAAGTTCATTTGTCGAAGTTCCAAGACCTCTTGCAGTTCTTGGCATAAATTGAATTAAGCCTGTTGCACGACTGCTTCTGTTTACGGCTTGCGGATTACCTCCTGATTCTGCATAAATTATTCCAATTAAGGCTTCAGGATTACTGCAATTTAAGTCTTTTGCAATTTGTATTGCACGAGCCTGTTCTTCTTTCGATAATGGCTGTTTTGCACCTTTGCTTTGTCCTGTATAATTGAAATTGTTAGTTTCGTTCGTTGAATTTTGTAATGGAACATTTCCCATATTAAAAATAGGGGCGAATGCAAATGGATTCATATATGGCATAAGTGCCATTGAATTCATATCATTCATTCCTCCAAATAATGACATTTGCATCATTGGATTGGATAATGTTTGCATTTGCAACTGCATTTCGTTTTGCATTTTTATTGCTGAGATTAATCCGGCGTAATCTACTCCGTTACTGCCAGGCATATCAAAATAACTCAATTCCTGTAACTCCTTATATCCTGTTTATAATTCTTCCTTTTTCCTCTATATTTATATAAAGTATTTTTCTTACAAAAAATTGCCTATTTTATATATATTTTCTAAATAAAATATATTAACCACTTGGTCTATATGAATATAAACCTATAAGTTGATGTTCAACTCAAAAAAAAATAGTATGCTTTATACGTAAAGTTGAGTATGACTTTTACAAAAACCACAGAAAAATCTGATATAGGGAGTGTGAAAGAAAAAGTGAAGAGTAATTTTAAAGGTATTTTAACTTCGATATTTTTAACAGTAATATTGTTTAGTGGCATGAAAGCTTTTGCTGCAGATAATGTTTTGCAAGCTGTCGAAATGGACGGAAGAAATGATAGTTATAATATTATTTTGCGTTCTGATGATAAGGCTGATGTTCAAAAAACAATTCAGGCTCCAAATAAGATGATTTTAACTTTGAATGGTATTAGAGCTTCTAAGACAATTAATACAATTTATAATAATACTGCAAATGTTGACAGTGTTGTTGTTGAACCTACAGGAGATGATTCTGTAAGAATATTTATTCAAGCTGATAATGTAGAGAATGCCGTTGTAAATTTTGATACATTAAAAACTCCGCTAGCTTCTCAACCTGAATCAGCACCTAAAAAAAATAATATTGTTTTAAGCGATCCTGTTTCTACATATCAACCAGTTTATAATCCTGCAACTGCTGATGCCGAAGATGAACATTCAGGATTTGCAATGGCTCTATATTCTGTTGTAGCAAAGGCTAAAAATTTTGCAACTCAAAATAAAGCAACCGCTCTTATGGCTTTTGGTATGATTATGATGTTCATAGTTTTATGCATAAGAACTATTAAAGGTAATGATAATGATATCAAAGTCGGACTATCTCAAAGTTTGAAAGCAAGAGAGCTTCAAGATTATAGAGAAGGTATGGCTTTGAATGGCTTAAATCAAATAAATACAAATGTTGCACCTCAAAGTGCAGTTCAACAGCAACCTTTGAATTTGAATGCTTTACAAAACAAAGCTTCAATCCCAAGTGCAAATGTAGGTTATGGTTTAAAAGCTTATGGTGCAACTCCTAGAAGTCCATATACAACTTCAGAATTTGCTCCAAAAAGACCTAGTCAAAATAATAATTCAAACTTGGCTTTGCAACAAATTGCAAAAGAGTTAAGTAAGAAAAAACCACTTCAACAACAGGTTAACAGAAATCTTACGTCCCCTGTTGCCGGTCCGTCAATTCCAAGAAGAGCAACAAAAACTTCAAATATTGACAGCATGAAGTTCTTAGAATCTATGACTAAAATATATGAAAAAAACGGTCGTTCAGATTTAGCTCAAGGTTTAAAAAACAATATGAAAAAAGTCAAGGTTAACCTTGGCTAGAAAAATTAAAATAATAAATCAATGAAATACTCAACACATTTCTGAGGGGCTTTTTAAGTCCCTTTTTCTTTTTGTACATGGAAAGTATATCAGTATTTTAAGTTATAACAATCATTTGAATAAATGAAAGCTTAATATAAGTTAATAAACTTATGCTTTTACTAAAGTTTTTATTCAAAATCCCGATAAATATCATGTAAGTTAGTTAAGAAGGAGCAATTTATGTATCAGAATATGGCATGGCCTGGTGCGTATGAATTTAAAGGAGAAATGAAGTTTTTTGTAGAAAGCGTTCAACAGTTGTTCGCTGATATTTTGAAAAATATTGAAAAGACAGAGAAAGTTATCTCTGTTGGAGAAGAGTAATCTGGATAGTTAAAAACGGGTGTGAATTTTAGTTTCACACTCGTTTTAAATGAAAAGTTTAAAGTAGTTCATTGAAAGGATAAATTACCGAGAAAAAATATATATAATAATTACGAAATAAAATAAAAAAGCAGGTGATAGCTATGAGTTTTGATGTCAATTCTTCAAGTGGTATGCCAATTATAAGAGAAGCATCAGCCATGAAAAATGATGGTGGCGGTGGTAATTTGGGCTACTTTGAACGAGAAGAAGCAGAAAAACGAAAGAAAAATAGCAGTCAAGAGAGCATCTTTGAAGAAAAAGGTGAAGATACTTTTATTCATGAAGCAGAAAAAGCTCCTGAAGAAGAGGAGACTTTTTCTATTTCAAAAACTATTAGCAAATTAATCTTTTATATAAAAGGATTTATATTAAGTCATATAAAATAGTGTTTTGCGACTTATGCTGAGTATTGGTTCTGAATGTTGTTTGCAATTTTGTCGAATCTATATATTGCATTGTTTAATTTAGTATTGTCTTGTTGTTGAGGCTGAAGTTGAACAGGTGTTGAACTTGGTATATAAGTATAAGTTCTGCTTGTTGTATTAGTTGCTGATGATGTTTGAGCAGGTTGTTGTGTTGTACTATTTTGTGCAACTTGTTGTTGAATTGGTGCTGAACTTAAAGTCCTGTTTTGGTTGTTAATATTATTTGCTGACATTTGAGCTGAATTTAGTTGTTGTTGAGGCGTTGTACTAAACAAGTTTGCGTTTTGATTTTGTACTATTGGTTGACCTATATATTGAGCTCCGTTTGTAGGTTTTGTAGTTTTAGGTTCTTCTTTACCTTCATCAAGAACTGATTTTTTAGGTTTTCCAAATATTACGTGAGAAATTTTTGCTCCTATTTTTGCAAAGAAAGGTGATGTTACCATCGCAAATGTTAGGAATCTCATAGGATAGCCTGCACCTTGCTTAAATTGGAATTTACCTTTTTTAAGTGTTTCTAAAATCTTGTTAGAATCTTTTGCACCTTCTGTTGCAACGTATGGTCTGATTTGTTCCAAACCTACAGACATGATACGACCAAGTAATCTGAAAGGTTTATGATACCATTTTGCCCCTTCATTTAAAGTGCCTTTTAAATCTTTTAATGCTGTTTTATAAGCTTCTTTATCCTTAAATCTTCCGCCTATAGCTTTCATTTCGTCTTCGGTCATTTTTACG
>JAGOIO010000177.1 GCA_017995595.1 bacterium
TTTATGTATAAGTACGGACTTAATGGTATTTTGGCAGATGATATGGGTTTAGGAAAAACGCTTCAAGCTTTGGCACTTTTACAAAAAGCTAAAGATGTTGACGGACCTCAACCGACTCTCGTTGTCTGTCCGACTTCAGTGGTTTTTAACTGGGAATCTGAAATAGAAAAATTTGTGCCAGAACTTTCTTGCTTAAAGCTTTCAGGCATTGACAGAAAGTCTCATTTCAAAGAAATTCCAAACTATGATGTTATTATTACTAGTTATGCCCTGGTAAGACGTGATATCGAGAAATTAAAGAAATATGATTTTAGATATGTAATACTTGATGAATCTCAAAATATTAAGAATTGCATGTCCCAAACGTCCCAAGCTGTTAAGAATCTAAAAGCCCAACATAAGCTTGCACTTTCAGGAACTCCTATTGAAAACAAGCTTGAAGAACTTTGGTCTGTATTTGATTTTCTTATGCCTGGATTTTTATTCAGTATGTCAGAATTTAATTTCAGATATGTTAATCCGATTATGGAAAGATCTGACAAAACTGTTGAAAAGCGTTTGAAACTTCAAATTTATCCGTTCATTTTACGTCGTATGAAACGTGATGTTGCAAAAGACTTGCCTGATAAAGTAGAAAACGTTGCATACTGTGAAATGACACCAGAACAAAAAGACTTCTACCTAGATGTATTAGATAGTACAAAAGAAGAATTATTCAAGAGTATTGAACAAAACGGATTGGAAAAAAGCAGGCTTTCTATTTTCTCTGCACTTTTACGTTTACGTCAAATTTGTTGCCACCCGAGACTATACGACAAAGATAAGTTAAAAGGCGATATTCTATCCGGCAAATTTGAAAGTTTGAAAGAAATGCTTGAAGAAATAATATCAGAAGGACATAGAGTCTTATTATTCAGTCAATTTGTTAATATGCTTGACATAGTAAAAGGTTGGTTAGAACGAGAAGATATACCTTTTGAATATTTGACAGGGAAAACAAAAGACAGACAAGGTGCAGTTGAAAGATTTAATTCAAATCCAAATATTCCAATATTCTTGGTAAGTTTAAAAGCCGGAGGTACAGGTCTAAACTTAACAGGAGCAGATTATGTTATTCACTACGATCCTTGGTGGAATCCGGCAGTTGAAGACCAAGCAACAGACAGAGCCTACCGTATCGGGCAAACTAAAAAAGTTTTTGTATATAGGCTTATTACAAAAGGAACTGTTGAAGAAAAAATTCAAAAGCTTAAACAGAGAAAAAGAGACCTTGTTGACAGCGTAATTTCAGTAGATAGAAACATTGTTAAGTCGTTAACAATGGACGACGTTAGAGAAATATTTACGGTCGATTAATAATAGTATAAATAAAAAGAAGAGCAAAAACATAAATGTTTTTGCTCTTCTTTTATCAATAATTATTTATTTTATTTTTTATTTTTTGCAAATTCACTATCTAATCTCAAAAATACAGGTTTAATTTCTTCTTTTGAAATCAACTTACCAACTTTGATATTGTCTGTTCCAAGAACATCAAGTTTTGTCTTGATATCATATTTTAATTGAGTTGCCATATCTTGAGCAATATTAGGACAATATGGATAAATCAAAGAACTTACAATACACATTATTTCAAGAACTTGAGTTAAAATCTGACCGCATTCCTCCATCTTACCCTCTTTTGCCAAAGACCAAGGTGCATTATCAGCAACAAATTTATTAGTCAAATTTACAAGAAATATTATTTCATTTCCGGCTTCTTGTATTTCGTAATTATCGAAATGTTTTTCGACTTTTTTAATTGTATCTTTTGCGGTTTGGAACAAGTCGCAAGTCTTTTTAAATTCAGGTTTTATTTCACCATCAAAATATTTTACAAGCATAGATAAAGTTCTATTTAGCAAATTACCCATATTGTTGGCTAAATCGGCATTAACTTTTTCCTTAAAATCATCATCAGAATAGTTACCGTCTTTGCCTATAGTTGCCGCTGTAGCCATATAATATCTAAAAGCATCAGGTTTATCCAAATTCCAAGCCTTTAAAATATCAATAGGGGAAATGACATTTCCCAAAGTCTTAGACATTTTTTCTTGGTTAATGTTGATAAAGCCATGAACCAAAAGTTGTTTTGGCAAAGGCAATCCTAAAGCCAAGAGAATTCCGCTCCAGTAAATACTGTGAAACTTCAAAATATCTTTTCCGATAACATGATGAACTTCACTCCAATATTTTTTAAAATCATCAGAAGGATTTTCAACATCATAACCAAGAGCTGTAATATAGTTTGAAAGAGCATCTATCCAAACATAAATTCTTTGGTCGGGATCAGATAAAACAGGGATACCCCATTCAACACTTGACTTTGCTCTTGAAACTGAAAAGTCTTCAATATTTTCCAACTGATTTAAGACTTCATTGGCTCTGAATGCAGGCACAATAAAGTCTTTGTTTTCTTTAATATGCTTAATTATTGTATCTTTGTATTTTGATAATTTAAAGAAATAATTTTCTTCACTTACAACTTCAGGTTTTTTATGGTGAATCGGGCATTCTCCGTCTTCTGTTAAATCTTTTGGATTTAAAAAGCATTCACACCCTGAGCAATACAAACCTTCATACGAATTTTTGTAAATATCGCCTTGTTTTAATAATTTTTCAAATATCCTTTGAACAGCTTTTTCGTGATAATCATCAGTCGTTCTTATAAATTTATCATAATTTACATCTAGAGCTTTCCACGCAGTTTGAAACTTTGAAGAATTTTCATCACACATTTGTTTAGGAGTAATGCCTTTCTCTAATGCAGTTTTTTGAATTTTTATACCGTGTTCGTCAGTACCAGACAAGAAATAAACATCATCACATCTTTGAGTATAATGTCTGACAATCACATCAGATAAAATCTTTT
>JAGOIO010000178.1 GCA_017995595.1 bacterium
GTACATTAGGGTAAACTTCTTTTATAAATAATGATGTTCCCCAACCAGAAAAGCCATATATAACATCAGGAACAAAACCTTCATTCTTAAGCTCTTGTGCAACTTTCTGTGCAGCTTTTCCGTGTGCTACAGCAATATCATAAATCTTTGATTTAGATTTCTTTATCGGAGTATATTCAGGTTTGTAAATTCTCTTTTCAATTCCTGAAATTTGGTTCTTATCATCTTCGGTTATAAAAACTACTTTATTGTTTTTATCAAGTGCCATCGCTGATGCCAAGTACTTAAACTGACCCGGAAAACTACGGTGAAGAAATAAAATATTCATATTCTGATAATCTCCTATTTAAACGTTATTTACATTATACCCCATTTTTTATAAAATACAACATCTTTAATTTTTGTATTATAATCAATGTCGAGGTATTATCGTGAAAAAAATATTTATGATTACATTTTTAATTGTAGTTTTTTCTATGATAATGCCAGATTATTCACAAAATAGAAGAACTTATTCTGCGAGTTTTAAAGGAGGATTTATGGAACTAAAAAGTGTTTTTTTGAATAATGAGAGAATCCCGTCAAAATATACTTGTGATGGTGAAAATTCAGGACCTGAATTGTATGTATCAGGTGTTCCTTCCAATGCGAAGAGCTTGGTTCTAATAATTGATGATCCAGATGCACCAATGGGACTTTTTACCCACTACGTGTTGTTTAATATTCCTGTGGATACTTCAAAACTTCTACCCAGTCAACCTCCTAAGTCTGCGATAGAAGCAAGAAATGATTTTGGGCAAAACGCTTATGGCGGACCTTGTCCACCTAATGGTACACATAGATACTTCTTTAAAATCTTTGCACTTGATAAAACTATAAATCTTAAAACCGGTGTCGTAAGACAAAAAGTTGATGATGAAATGCGAGGACATGTTTTAGAAGATGCTCAACTTATAGGTTTATACGCAAGACATTAGGATAAACCTTTTTAAAAGGCTAACGTCTCTAGGGCATTAAATATTTTATCCGTAATAATTTCAATATAATCAACCTCAACCAATCCGTTAATTATAACATCTGCAACTTTCATTGCAGGACGGATAAATTCTTGTGCTGTCTTGTTTACATCTCTAAATTGCATATCTGCTGCAAGTCCTGATTTTCCTCTGGTTGCTGCTCTCTTGTACCATCTGTCTCTTATTACGTCAAGAGGAGTAAATACATAAACTTTTACGTCCATAATATCTCTTATGCCTTCGTTTAGAACATAAAGTCCCTCGTTTAGAACGACTCTTGCCGGCTTTTTGATGTCTCCGTTTGGTGTAGATTCACAAGTTACAAAATCATAATGAGGCGATTGTGTTTCTTTACCACTTTTAAGTTCAAGCAAATGCTTTTTCATTAATTCTAAATCTATTGCATCAGGCGTGTCAAAGGTAAATCCTGTTTTAAAAAGTGCTTCATAACTGCCAGCTTCTTTAAGTTCTTTAGATGTATCCTTAAAATAATCGTCGCATCTTACAACTGTATATATACCTTCTATTTCATCTTTGATGCATGCTTTTACTGTATTATCAACGAATGTTGTTTTTCCTGAGGCTGATTCTCCGGCTATTCCAATTAAAAATGTTTTTTTCTTTTCATGTACAACTTTTCTTGCGATATTCAATATAAAGTTATCTGATGTTTTTATAAATAGAGGTTGCTTCTCTTTTTTATCTTCTTCTATAATTTGTTTAAGTGTATCGACTATTGAAGTTATAAGCTCCATTTCATGTCTTTTCGAGTAAAAATTATAATCTGTTAATTGGAAATTGCTAACCATTTAATTCCTTCACAATACTATTTTCTTAATTCATTATGTTCAATATATACATGTTACTTTAAATCTTTTTAAATTTCTCATATTGTGAAAAAAAATTACAAGAATTTACAAAAAAATTAACGTGAAAGATTTCACGTTGCTCTTTACTTAATTTATTTATCCTATAAAATAGTATATGAAAGATGTAATTTTAAAGGAGATAAAAATGAAAAAATCAGTCAAAGATCTTGGCGACATCAAGGGAAAAAGAGCATTAGTCAGAGTTGACGTTAATGTTCCTTTAGATGCTGACAAAAATGTTACAGATGATACAAGAATTCAAGCAATTTTGCCTACAGTAAATTTCTTGAAAGATAAAGGTGCTAAAATTATTCTTATGGCTCACTTGGGACGACCTCAAAAGCTTAAAGACGGACAAAAATTAGAAGATTTATCTTTAGCTCCTGTTGCTAAATATATGTCTAAGGTTTTAGGCGAAGATGTAAAATTCGTAAAATCACCTGTTGGCGATGGTGCGGACAAAGAACTTGCCGACTTGAAAGATGGTCAAGTTGCATTATTAGAAAATATTCGTTATTACAAGGCTGAAGAAGCTAAAGATGATGACATGACTTTTGCTAATGAGCTTGCAAAACTTGGTGATTTCTATGTAAATGATGCTTTTGGTGCTGCTCATAGAAATCATACTTCAACTGCAAAAGTTGCAAAAATATTAAAACCTGCAGTATCCGGTCTTTTGATGGAAAAAGAAATAAGATGCTTGTCTGAAGCTTTAGATAAGCCAACACGTCCATTTACAGCTGTTGTAGGTGGTGCAAAAGTTTCTTCTAAGATAGGTGTTTTGGAAAACTTGTTAGACAAAGTTGATAATATGATTATTGGTGGTGGTATGGCTTATACTTTTGTTAAAGCTAACGGCGGAAAAATCGGTAATTCTATTTGCGAAGATGACCAAATGGACGTTGCAAAAGCTATTGAAAAGAAAGCTAAGGATAAAGGTGTAAACCTTGTTATGGCTACAGATGTTTTAGTTGCTGATGATTTTTCAGGAAACGGAACAAACAAGGTAGTTGATGTAA
>JAGOIO010000039.1 GCA_017995595.1 bacterium
ATTCTACAGTAGCCAATGTTGCTTTACCTCACATGGCTGGAAGCTTTTCAGCTTCAAACGACGAATCAACATGGATTTTGACCAGTTATATGATAGCCAGCGGAATAGTTTTACCTTCTGTTGCTTGGTTAAGCAGTGTTTTTGGACGAAAAAAGCTTTTTATTCATTGTATATTAATATTTTCAATGGCATCTTTGCTTTGCGGATTAGCTCGTTCTTTAGATGAAATGATTTTAGCCAGAATTTTGCAAGGTTTAGGGGGAGGTGCTATCATTCCGATTTCTCAAGCGATGTTGCTTGAAAATTTCCCTATTGAAAAAAGACGACTTGCAATGTCTATTTTTGGGTTTGGTGTAATTATTGCTCCCATTATCGGGCCTATTGTCGGTGGTTGGATTACTGATGAATATTCTTGGCACTGGATTTTTTATATAAATGTTCCTATTGGTATGATTGCAGCGTATTTGTCTCACTTGTTTGTAGAAGATCCTCCATTTGCAAGAAAGAAACCGGGACAAACTATTGATGTTGTCGGATTCTTTTTCTTGATAACGTGGCTTGTTTGCTTACAGGTTGTTCTCGATAAGGGAAATAATGCCGATTGGTTTAATGCAAATTGGATACGTTGGACATTTGGTGTCTCAATGACTTCAATGATATTGTTTATTTATACACAGATTATTAATAAAAAATCTTTAATTGATATTGAAGTGTTTAAAGATAGGAATTTTACAATTGGTACAATAATGATGGTCATAATTCAAGGTGTAATGTATGGCTCTATAGTTATAATGCCATTATTCCTCCAAAGTTTACTTAAATATACTGCATTTCTAAGTGGTATTGCTACAATGCCAAGAGGTGTCGGTAGTATTACTGCGATAATTATTACCGGATTTATAGCTAAGAAAATAAGTGATAAAGGCTTAATTGCAATAGGTCTTGCAACTATTGGTCTTTCTAGTCTTGTGTTTGGTATGCTAAATTTGCAAATTTCAATGATAAATATTCTTATTCCAAATATGATTTTTGGATTTGGAATGGGAATATGTATGATTCCATTGAGTACAATTTCTGTTGTAACCTTAAGAAATGATGAAATGACAAATGCCGCAGGTATCCAAAATTTGTTTAAGAATATCGGAGGTGCGATTGGAACGTCTTGTGTTTCTACGCTGTTGTCAAGATGTGCTCAAATGCATCAGATAGATATGGTTGGAAATTTGACTAGTTTAAATCCAGCTTTTCAATCAAGAGTTTCAGCATATTCTCACTTTTTGTCTTCTCACATGTCTGCAGTTTCAGCAAAAGTCGGTGCAAATTATTTGATGTATTCTCAACTTTTGCAACAAGCCGGTTTGTGGGCATATATAGATGCGTTTAGAATTTTTGGAGCTGTTTGCTTCTTGGTAATTCCGCTGTTGCTATTCTTTAATAGTAAAAATTCATCAGAAGCCTAGATTATAAATAAAACTTAAAATTAAAAACAGATAGGGTTGAAAAAGATTTTTATTTATGATTAAATTACAATACGGCGAAGAAATTTGCTAGTCTAACGAAGGAAGTTCAAATTTTTGACTAAAAAAAATATAAAACTGGCCAAACATTCAGGGTTCTGTTACGGTGTAAAAAGAGCCGTAGAGACTGTGAAGAAATTAAAAGCTGAAAACCCTGATAGAAACATAGTAGTTTTAGGCGAGCTTATTCATAATACACATGTTATTAATGAGCTTGAACGTCTTGGAATACATACAATAAATGCGTTGCCTGATAATGGTAATGGTATTTGTGTTATAAGAAGTCATGGTGCATCTCCTGAAGTCTTTGAGAAAATTGAGAAAGCAGGATTTGAAATTTTTGACCTGACTTGTCCTGACGTAAAAAAAGTTCAACAAAAGGCAATTCAGCTTGTGCAACAAGGTTATTATCTTGTAATTGTCGGAAAAGCGGAACACCCTGAGGTGATGGCAATAAAGGCAAGTGCTGCAAGATATGGCGAAAATATTTTTGTTGCAAGTGATGTTGCTCAACTTGCACCTGTTGAAGCGAGTTTGAAGAAGCATAAAAAAATTGGTGTTGTTGTTCAGACAACACAAAGAATAACAACTTTAAATTCTATAGTGGAAAGACTTACAGCTTTATCAAAGGAACTTGTTATTGCAAATACTATTTGTGCAAGTACAACTTTGAGACAAAATGAGGCAAAGGAGTTGGCAAGAGAATCTGACTTGATGGTGGTTGTCGGTTCAAAAAAAAGTGCTAATACAACTCACCTTGCAGAAATTTTAAAAGGAATTTGTAAAACTATTCATATAGAAGATGATAAAGAGCTTGAAAATTATGATGATTTGATAAAAAATGCTCAAAATATTTCAATAACAGCAGGGGCTTCAACCCCTCAAGAAGTAATTCAAAACGTAGTTAATAAAATTAAGGAGGACAAATAATAATGACAGCAACAAAAGCAATGGAAGAAGATTTCGAAAAATTATTAGAAGAATCTTTTTCAAAGAGCTACAGTGTAGCAGATATTGTAGAAGGTACAGTATTAAGTAAAGAACAAGACGGTTATTTAGTAGGTGTTAAGGGTGCTAAAACAGAAGCAGTTTTGCCTGAAAAAGAAATTTCCGCAAATGAAGACGGTGAAAAAGTCGTTGAATTAAATGAAACAAAAGAATTTTATGTATTAAAAGAAGAAAATGATGATGAACCAATGGTTCTTTCATTAAAGAGATTATCTTGTGCTCAAGCTTGGGCTCAATTAAATGATGCTAAAAACAACGGTGATACAATTTTAGCGAAGGTTGTTTCTCTTGTTAGAGGCGGAGTTTTGGTTGATGTTGCAGACTTGAAAGGATTTATTCCATCTAGCCAATTAAGAACAGGACTTCCTTTTGAGGGTTTGATTGACCAAAAAATTGAAGTTAAAGTTTTGGAAGCTGATCCTAAGAAAAATAAGCTTATTCTTTCTCAAAGACAAGCTATTGCAGAACAACGTGATGCCGTTGTTGATAACGTATTAGCTGAATTAGAAGAAGACCAAGTTGTTTCAGGTGAAGTTGTAAGAATCGCTGATTTCGGTGCATTTATTGATATTAATGGTATTGATGGTTTGTTACCTATCTCAGAAATTTCTTGGCAAAGAATTAAACACCCATCTGACGTTATTTCTTTAGGTCAAAAACTTGAAGTTAAAATTATCAAAATTGATAATGAATTGAAGAGAATTTCTTTAAGCTTGAAGAGAATGGGCGAAAATCCTTGGCAACAAATTGAAGGACAATTCAAAGAAGGTGAAATAATTACAGGAACTGTTAACAAAATCACTACATTTGGTGCGTTCATAAACATTTTCCCAGGAGTAGAAGCTTTACTTCCTGCCTCTGAAATGAGCAACGAAAATGTAAATCCATTCAATATGTTCAAAGTTGGAGAAGAAGTAAGAGTTCTTATCAAGAAATTTACTCCTCAAGAACACAGAATTGCTTTGAGTGTAAAAGATTTGCCTGCTGAATAAGTAGTGTAAAATTTCAATTTATCATAAGCCGAACACAATTTTTTGTGTTCGGCCTTTTTTTAGCAAAAAAATACAGGTTATGAAGTATGGGATTTTTTTTGTTTTGTGTTAGCATAAACAGTACGGTATTTTATTTTAAAGTTTAATCTGTTGATTATAAAAAATCAGGATTATATAATATAGAGTAAAGGTATAAAAATGGTTTTTAAAAATTTATTAGCAAAGACAAAAGAAATAGATATATTAGGGAATATTCCTGATGGAATTTTGTTAATCAGTGGCGATGGAAAAGTTAACTGGAGTAATGAAATTGCTTCAACTGTTCTTAATTTTGAAAAAACTGCATTGGTTGGTGCAAATATTTCTGATGTTTTTGAAGGTGGATTTGAGTTGGTAAAACAGGCAGCTTTAAGCGGTGAAGCTGTTGTTGGCAGACTAAATAATTTGCCAAAAGAAATGTTTTTAGAAATTACAGCTAAGTATGTTGAAGATTGTTTAGTTGCTACATTTAGAGATGTAACTAAAAATTATAAGACAGTTACCAGCATTTTAGAAGAACATGAGCATTCTAAGAAAAACAGTAAGGATAAAAATGTTTTTCTTGTTAAAATGGCGAATGAATTAAAAACGCCTGTTCATTCTGTTGTCGGATTTTCTCAGGCTATGGTTGACGGACTTGGCGGAGAGATGACAGACAAGCAATCTAAGTACATTAGAATTATTAATAAAAATTCTAATGAATTATTGTATTTAATGGATAAATTAATAGAATTTTCTACTGTTGAAGCAAGTATGTTTGAAAAAGAATTTCAAATATTTGACGGAATAAATACTGTTCAAAATGTTTTTAAAACTTTTGAAACTCTAGCTATTTCAAAAAATCTTACTGCAACTTTTGATAGTGCTGAAATTACAAAAAGAACGGTTTTTTCAGTAGAGCCTCTTTTGAAAATAATTTTAACGAACATTTTGGAAACATCTTTAAAAGCTACGGATATTGGTTCAATAACGCTTTCTGTTGTGAATCCTGAGCTGGAACTTGTTGCTCAGCAACAAATAAATGTTCCTGAAGATGCTACAGAAAAATCATATTTAATGCTTTCGGTTTCTGATACAGGTTCCGGGTATAATGATACAGATTTAGAAGATATTTTTAATCCTTATTCAATGCTTGATAAACCGAATAAGAAAAATCTTGTTAGGTCTTTGGCACTTTCAACGGCTTATCAGTTGGTAAAATATTTAAAAGGCGATATTTGGATTAAGTCTTCTCCAATGCAAGGCAGTGTTTATAATGTTATAATCCCTGTTGAGAAGTTTGCGTAAGTAAGGTGGAAAATGGCTGAAGTTATTTTAAAAAATTTAAAAAAAGCTTATGAAAAAAGCACTACAAATGTTATTGATGGGATTAATCTTGAAATTAAGGATAAGGAATTTTTAGTATTAGTCGGAGCTTCCGGTTGCGGAAAATCTACGATTTTACGTATGATTGCAGGATTGGAGGATATAACAGGTGGTGAAATTTATATTGGTGATAAAAAAGTAAATAATGTTCCTCCAAAAGATAGAGATATAGCTTTTGTTTTTCAAAGTTATGCCTTGTATCCGCATATGACAGTTTATGAAAACATTGCGTTTGGATTAAAAATGCGGAAGTATAAAAAAAATGTTATTGACCAAAAAGTTAAAGAAGCTGCAGAAATTTTAAATTTGGAAAGCTTGTTGGATAGAAAACCGAAACAACTTTCAGGTGGTCAAAGACAGCGTGTGGCTTTAGGACGTGCAATAGTAAGAGAACCAAAAGTGTTTTTAATGGACGAGCCGTTATCTAATTTAGATGCAAAATTGCGTGTTCAAATGCGTTCTGAAATAAAAAAATTACATGAAAAGCTTCAAACAACGTTTATATACGTAACTCATGACCAGACCGAAGCTCTTACTATGGGTGATAGAATTGTTGTTTTAGATAAGGGTGTTATTCAACAAATTGATACACCTGAAAATATTTATAATAATCCAAAGAATACATTTGTTGCAGGCTTTGTAGGCTCTCCTCCTATGAATTTTATAGAAGCTGATTATAAAAACGAAGCTTTGTACTTTGATAAATTTTCAATTCCGGTAAATGATTTGCAAAAGGAAGCTATTGCTCAAAGATATAAGGTTTTGGTGGGTATAAGACCAGAAAATATGACAAATCCTGATGGACAAGTAAGGTTCTCTGTTGAAGTTGACATGTCTGAAATGCTTGGTAGTGAAAAAATTGCATATTTTTATATCGGCGGCAAAAAATGTAGTGCTAAACTTACACCGGATTATGCACTTGATGAAGATTTAATATTAAATATAAACAGAGATGAGATTTTCTTGTTTGATTGTACTACAGGGGAAAGAATCGCTTAGAAATGGACAATTTAACAGAAAAGAAGTATTATGAAATTTCAAAATTAAGTGAAAAACTGGACGTATATTTACAAGATAAATCTTATGAATTTAATTTAGACGAAGTTTATGCAGAAATAAGTCGTTTGATAGGTGAACGTGGTGAAGGTAATATTGTAATTGCTCAAATAAATCCAAAAGCAGGTGATGTTGAGTATAATGCAACAAAGGCTATGAAATATATTATTTCTGCAGAAAAAGTTGGTGTTGATACTATTATTTTCCCAGAACTTGCATTAATGGGTTATCAAATATTGGATACTATTGACAGACATCCTATTATTGTAAAAGAGAATTTAAAATGGCTTAAAGCTATTGCAAAGAGGACTGGAAAGACAAATGTTATAATAGGTTTTGTTGAGCCAAGAATTGGCGAAACTGTTGGACGTGCTTATTATAACTCTGTTGCAATATTAGGGCAGGGGAAAATAAAAGGAGTGGTTCGCAAGAGCTTGTTACCGACATATAGTGAATTTTCTGATTACAGATATTTAGAACCTTCACCTGTTGTTGGAGTTCAGTCTCCGATAACTTTGGGAAAATTCGGCAAAGAAAAAATTGATAATGGTGATAAATTAGCTGAAAGTAATGGATTAAAATATGGAATTGTGATTTGCGAAGATGGCTGGAATGATAAAGAATTCTTTTCAAATCCTCTTTACTCAAAAGACCCTGTTGAGGAATTGGCAATGGAATACCCTGATATTATGGTAAACTGCTCCGCCTCTCCTACAAGAACGAAAAAAGAACAGTTGAAACATAATATGTTGTCTTTTGTTTCAAAAAAATACAAAGTTCCTTTTGTTTATGTTAATCAAGTTGGTGCAATAGATGATTGTTCTTTTGATGGTGCAAGTCGTGTCTATAATAAAAGAGGAACTCTTATTGCAAGAGCAAAATCTTTTGAAGAACAATTTTTAATTGTAAATCCATTAAAATCTGAAGGTTTTATTTATCCATTGACAAAAGGGTTGGAAAAGACTTTAAAATCTCAAAAAGTTTTTTCACTGGATTATGAACCAGACTTGGAAAGAACTTATAAAACAATTGTTCAGGGAATACGGGATTACTTTGGAAAAAACGGTTTAAAACGAGCAGTGATAGGATTGTCCGGTGGTCTTGATTCGACAGTTTCTTGTACTCTATTAGCTGATGCCTTGGGTGCTGAAAATGTTTATGGCGTGAGTATGCCGTCAAAGATTACATCAAAAGAAAGTAAGTCTGATGCAGAAAAACTCGCTAAAAATTTAGGTATAAATTTTACAGAAGTTCCTATAAAATCAATGGTTGAGGTTATGAATGAGACAATTCAACCTGTATTTAGTACTGTTGAACATAATTGGAACGGTCGTTATACAAAATCTTTTGTTTCAGATAATCTTCAAGCTCGTTCAAGAGCTATAATTCTTTGGGGCATAAGTAATGAGTTTGGTTCGACAATTCCTATTGCAACGTCAGATAAGTCTGAACTTTATATGGGATATGCAACTATAAATGGTGATATGTCTGGCGGTTTTGCTCCGATTGCTGATGTTCCCAAAACAAAATTATTTGCTTTGGCTCGTTGGTTAAATCGAAATAGAAAAGTTAAAAACGCAATTCCTGAGGCTATAATCTTAAAGCCTCCGGGTGCTGAACTTGCTATAAATCCCAAAACAGGTAAGCCATTGATTGCTGAAGATGCATTGATGCCTTATGAATTTATGGACGAAGTTATTTGGAGAATTGAAAATAAGCATGAAAGTTATCTGGATATGATAGATGACAAATTCTTGTATGAAGATAAGGTCAAAGTTTCAAAACGCCAAAAAACAGAATGGCTTGATAAATTTTATAAAAGAATGTCAAGAGCTTTGTATAAGTGGTCAATTTTGCCACCGTCAGTAATAGTTGAAAGCCGTTCAATAAATAAAGCTGATTACAGGCAACCGATTACCTCTTGTAATATTAATTATAAGGGGCATAACGAGCATGAAATTTTGGAGAAATTAAAAACTCTTTGTGAATAATTCTTTCCTCTAAAAAAACGATATGTTTTTTGATAAAAATGCGTTAAAATGTTTTCTAACGGAGAGGGCAAAATTTTGAAAAAAGTTTTTACAAAGAAGAATATTATAATTGCGGTAATTTTAGTTATAGTGTTAACTGTAATTATTTTTAGTATTATTTCAAATGCAAACAAGCCTAAATATAAAACAGTAGAGGTTGAAAAACGAACTATTGTTCAAACTGTTGATGCCTCAGGAACGATAAATCCTGTAAAAACGGTAAGTATAGGTACTCAAGTTTCAGGAATAATAAGTGCAATATACGTAGATTTTAATTCAAAAGTTAAGAAAGGTCAGTTGTTAGCTCAAATTGACCCTGCACTTTTTCAGGCACAAGTTAATAAATCTGCAGGGGATTTGGCTGCGGCAAGAGCAAATTACCAAAAAACAATAAGCGTCTTGAATTATGATAGAAAGGTTTATAACCGATACAACAGATTATATAAGAAAGACTATGTTGCAAGAAATGATGTAGATGAAAAAGAAGCGAATTATTATTCTGATAGAGCAGATTTGAATAATAAATCAGGGATAATTCAGCAGGCACGTGCAACTTTACAAAGTAACCTGACAAATTTAAAATATACAAAAATAATTTCTCCGGTAGATGGAGTTGTTGTTTCAAGGGCGGTTGACGTTGGACAAACTGTTGCTGCCAGTTTTCAAACTCCGACATTGTTTTCTGTTGCACAAGATTTAACAAAAATGCAAATTGAAGTGAGTGTTTCGGAAGCCGATATTGGAAAAGTTCAAGTAGGGCAAGATGTGGATTATACCCTTGACGGATATCCTGATGAAGTTTTCCATGGCAGAGTTTATCAAGTGAGATTATCACCTACAACGGTTTCAAATGTTGTAACTTATACCGTAATCGTAAGAGTTGATAATAAGGACGGCAAGCTAAAACCCGGAATGAGTGCTGATGTATCAATTATTGTTAGCAAAAAGGAAAATGTTTTAAGTGTTGACAATTCAGCATTCAGGTTTACGCCAAAAGATGTTACAGGTGGTAAAAAATATGAGCATCAGGGCATTTGGGTTTTAAGAAAGAATCGTCCTGTAAGAATAAGTTTAAAAACCGGTGTAACGGATTCTGATTATACAGAAATTATTACTGATGAAATTTTTGCAGGAGATAAAATTATTGTTGGAAAGCTTGGTGATAAACGAAATTCTGACAGTATGGGTAAACCTCCGGGAATGTTTTAATTATGAGCTTAATAGAAATAAAAAATTTGGTAAAAACTTATCAAACAGGTGATACAGAGTTTCGGGCATTGGACGATGTTTCTCTAACTGTTGAGAATGGTGAATTCGTA
>JAGOIO010000179.1 GCA_017995595.1 bacterium
GATTTTAAAGCTTGTTTAAATATTTCCGAGAAATCAACAATTCTATCAATAGATGCACCAACCAGTCCGCCCTGACGATTTGAAAAAATATCATACATATCACCACAAAACATTCTCATAAAGGAATCATTTGCTTCAATTATATTCAAATTACTATCAACCATAACAGATGCCGATGGCATACAACGAAGCATAGCCGCAGCCTTTTGCATAGCAATCTTTCTCATATACGAAACACACATTGAAGGTTCTGCATCACCTGCAATAAGAGCTTTAGCAAGTTCTCTACAAGTTGAATAACCACAACCGCCACAATTTAATTCGTCTTCTGCTTTATATTTACCAATTTTTTTCAATGCATTTAAAATATCTTTTAACGGATATTCATTTTTTACAACAGGATTAGGTTTATAATTTATATCCACTACTGTTTTTGCTGAAGTAGGAACTTCATTCCTAAATTTTGTATTATTCAAAACATTCGTCATTAATGATACAGTCGGTTTTTTAGTTGATATGCATGGTCCAGCGACACACCCACCTTCACAAGCTAAAGCCTCGATAAATAATGGATTTTCGATTTTATCAACATCTAAACCGTTTAAAGCCTGAGTAAAAGCCGTTAATGAGCAAATATTCAATAATTGAACTTTTGAGTTCACACCAACTCTTTTAATAGTTTCATTCATACCACCATCTAAAGGATATATAGCACCTTCATAAGAACTTTCAGGTACAAAGTTTGCAGATTCATCAATATCAAGTTCTTCTATATTAATTGCCTCGTCATCTATCCAATACTTCAATTCCTCAAAGGTTAAAGATACATCTATTAAAGCTTGGTTTTTATCAGATTCGTTTTTCTTTCCTATGCAAGGACCTATAAATACTACTGAAATATTTTCACCAAACTTCTCCTTTAAAAGTTTTGCATGAGTTAATGCAGGAGAGGCTACAGGCGTAATATTTTCAGTAAATTCAGGCTTATATAACCTTATATAGTCAACAATTACTGGACAAGCACTTGAAATAAACAGCTCATTTTTTGCATTATTTAATATTTCAGCTGTTTTTATAGAAACCTCTTGAGCACCTAAAGCCGTTTCACTAACCTGATAGAACCCAAGTTTTTTCAACAAAGATATCATTTTTTGCTTTTTATAATCAAAAACACCAACCCAACTTGGAGCTAATGAAACATAAATTTGCTTTTTTGCCAACAATAAATTCTTAACTTTATCCAAATCACTTCTAACTTGTTTTGCATTTGACGGACAAGACTTCACACAAGTACCACAAGCTATGCACTTTTCTGGCAAAACCGAAGCATGCCCATTTTCAATTTTTATTGCTTTTACAGGACAATTTCTAACACATTTATAACAATCATGACATTCATTTATTAAGGTATAAACCGCATTTTGCTTGTTCATAAAAATCTTCCTTTTACAAATCTAATTCTTTTCGGCTATAATTTCATCAAGAATTACTTTGATTTTATCTTTAGTCGCCTCTTTACACTCTATCCCATTAATCAAAATATTTGGTCCGTCAATACACTTATTTTCACATCGAGAACCAACCAGTTCAATCTTCGAAGCAAGTCCTTTTTTCGCAGAGTATTCTTTTATAAACTCCAAATTTTTATCATTTCCCCTTGCAAAACAAGAACTACCCATGCAAACTAAGATTTTAGTTTCTTTTTCGGTCATTTTAATAACCCTCACAATAAAAAATAAATCGTGAAAAATATCACACCTTAGATTGTAAACTAAATATTTTTATAAATCAAGTGTTATATAAAAATCTAATATATCAAATTATATAAATATCCGACACAAATAAAAATTATTGCCATAAAAAAGCAATACCTTATAATAAGCTCTTTTTTCATAACTTTCGATAAAATAATCATTTCCGGCAAACTTAGAGCAACAACCGCCATCATAAATACTAAGACAGTTCCAACCGCACACCCCTTTTGAATTAGGACTTGAGCTATAGGTATTATTGAAGATACATCTGAATACAACGGTATTCCACAAATTACAGCCAATGGCACAGCAAAAAGATTATTTGGTTGCATATATTTCATAAAGAACTCTTGTGGCACATATCCATGCAAAAATGCACCAAGTGCAACACCTAAAATTACGAATAGAAATATCTTTTTTAATAGCGTGTTTGCATAAATTAACGAATTTAGAATTCTATCTTTTATCTCAGCTTTGTCGTTATTTTTTGAGCAAGAACAAGAAAAACCAATACTTTCACCCTCTAACTTAAATAAATAATCTTGCAGATACTTTTTATATCCGAAAATTTCCATAACAAAACCGCCAAAAGTACCGACCAAAAGACCTGTTACGACATAAACGATTGTAATTTTTATGCCAATAACACCACACAAAAGAACAACCGCAATTTCATTTATCATAGGAGAGGTTATTAAAAAACTCATAGCAACACCAAATGGCAAACCTGACTCTATAAACCCTATAAAAACTGGTATTGAAGAACAAGAACAAAATGGTGTTATTGCACCAAAAACAGAAGCAAGAAAATTCGCTAAAAATTTTGGTTGTTTTTCAATAAAAGACTTTATTCTTTGATTATTTATATAAGATCTTAAAAATGAAATTAATGTAATAACAACAAACAATAAAAATAATATTTTCATAACATCATAAACAAAAAAATGAAGAGCTTTTCCAAGTTTAGTTACACCAGAAAGCCCTAAAATGCCATATACCAACCAATCTGCTAATTTTATAAACATAATTTCTCCTTGACTTTTACTCATTATATGCCATAGTAGGCATATAATAAATATAATATATGCCATTTTTGGAATATTGTCAAGAGGAAATATGAAACAT
>JAGOIO010000180.1 GCA_017995595.1 bacterium
TATTCTGAATAATATTTAACGGAATAAGGGAAACTATTGACCCCAAGAATCCATAAAAAGCCCCTTGCATAATAAGCGGGAACTTAATATACCAATTACTTACACCCATTAACCTCATAATTTCAATTTCTTCTTTTCTTGATTGAATTACAAGCTGAATTGTATTATTTATAATTGTTATAGTTAAAATTGCAACAATGATTACAACCAAAAGCGTAGTTGTATTAACAACATGATTCAAGAACTGAATTTTTTTAGCCAACTCTTGGGCATAACTCATATCTGCAACAACAGACATCTTTTTTATTTTTCCAAATACATAATTTATGTTTGCAGGCTTATCAACCTTTACATGAAGAGTATCTGGCAAAGGATTTTCAACATCAGGAATTTCTATCTCTCGTCTTAAATCAGACCAAGATTTTTCCTTTGGTATAACCTTAACTTTCTCGACATGACTAATATCCTGAATTTTATTTTTTACAATTTGAGGGGAAGCTGTCGATTTCAAATAAACTGAAATTTCCAATTCACTGCCCAACTCTTGAGCAAAAGAAGATATTGACAATGCAGTTCTGAACAAAGCTCCAAAAATTGTCAATATTGCAGCCATAGTTGTTATAATAACCAAATTAACAATACCGGTACGTTTTATACCATTCAATGCTTCCATTGAAATACGGTAAACTATTCTCAAATCACATAACCAATCTGTCGGAATATGTTTTTTTACCTGTTTTTTTATCTCTTGCTTACTTTTATTACTCATACGTACCTGCTTGTATATCTCTTACGATTTTACCTTGATCCAAGGTAATAACTCTTTTTCTAAAATAATCAACTAATGTATTATCATGAGTTGAAACAATAACCGTTATACCTCTTTGATTAATTTGATCCAAAATTTGCATAACTTCCATAGAGTTTTTAGGATCAAGATTACCTGTAGGTTCATCTGCAATCAAAAGAGGAGGCCCGTTAACTATAGCTCTTGCGATACTAACTCTCTGTTGCTCACCACCTGAAAGTTCAGACGGCTTAGCATGAAGTTTATCAGAAAGACCTACAACCTTTAAAGCACCTAATACTCTTGTATTTATTTCTTTTGTACTTATGCCCAAGGTTCTTATAACGTATGCGATATTATCATACACAGATTGATTCTGAAGTAATTTATAATCCTGAAATACAATCCCCATACATCTTCTCAAGTTTGGAACTCTATTATTTGGAACATTTGCGATATTTTTACCACCAATAATAACAGTTCCGCAAGTTGGAGTTTCCTCTTTATATAAAAGCTTCATCAATGTTGACTTACCTGCACCGGAAGCACCAACAATAAATACAAACTCACCTGATAAAATATCAAGATTAACATTTTTCAATGCATAATTATTATTCTTATACTTTTTTGTTACCGAACGTAATTGAATCATTTAATTTCTCTCTTTTTATTAATAATTTTTTCAGCGATTTTCTCAGCAGTCAATCCATAGAAATCCATTAATTGACGCTGTTCTCCGCTTTGTCCAAACTCATCATTTACACCTATTCTATAGACTTTTGTCGGACAATTTTCTGATAGAGTTTCACAAACTGCACTGCCTAAACCTCCAATGATAGAATGATTTTCAACAGTTACAACGAATCCTGTTTTCTTTGCTTCTTCTATTATTGTACCATTATCAAAAGGTTTTACAACAGGAATGTGAACAACTTCTGCACTAATGCCGGCTTCTTTTTCAAGTATTTCAGCCGCTTCCAGAACTTCAGCAAGAGTTTCACCATTTGTAACAATCGAAACATCTGTACCCTTTTTCATTATCAGAGCCTTTTCGAAATTAAACTTATAATTTTCATCAAATATATCAGGAACATTAGTTCTGGCAAGTCTGATATATACAGGCCCATCATAATTTGTAGCAAATTTAATAGCTTCCTTACATTCCTTGCTATCAGCCGGAACTATTACTGTCATGTGCGGAATTTCTCGCATTAAAGCTATATCTTCCAAAGCCTGATGACTTGCACCATCTTCACCAACAGTAATACCACCATGAGTAGAAACTATTTTTACGTTAAATTTTGAATAACAAACAGAATTTCTAATCTGATCATAAGTCCTACCTGTAGCAAACATAGCAAATGAAGAACAAAACGGAATTTTACCCTGACTTGCAAGCCCCGCCGCAGTTGCTATCATATCTTGTTCTGCAATTCCTTCATCGAAAAATCTTTCAGGATAAGCTTTTTTAAACAAACCTGTCTGAGTTGAGGAAGCTAAATCTGCATCTAAAACAACTACCTTGCTATTTTCTGCACCGACCTCAACCAAAGCTTCACCATAAGCTTTTCTTATTGAACTTTTTTTATTTCTATCAATTATCATTACAAACCTTTTTATTATCTTAACTCTTCCAAAGCTTTTTCCAAATCCTCATCACTTGGAGCCTTGCCATGCCACCCACATTGATTTTCCATAAAAGAAACACCTTTACCTTTTATGGTATGAGCAATTATTGCTGTTGGAACTTGACTTTCTTTTGCTTTTTCAAAAGCCTCATACAATTCAGAAACATCATGTCCATTAACTTCAAGAACATTCCAATTAAAAGCTTCTAATTTTTTGTCCAAAGGGTCAATCGACTTTATTTCTTTTGTAAATCCGTCTATCTGAAGTTCATTTTTGTCAATAATGGCAATTAAATTATTCAGCTTTTTATCAGGAGCGTCCATAAACGCTTCCCAGCAACTTCCCTCTTGCAACTCTCCATCGCCCATTAAAACAAAAACATGAGCAGGATTTTTATCTAATTTAAGAGAAAGAGCAATACCACAACCCATCGCAAGCC
>JAGOIO010000040.1 GCA_017995595.1 bacterium
AAACAGTTTAGGTCAAGTTTTTACTAAAAAAAGAAGGTACAAAACCTGTACCTTCTTTTTGAAATATAATCGTAAGCAAAAAATTATCTCTTTGAGAACTGGAATCTTTTTCTTGCTCTTTTTCTACCGTATTTTTTACGTTCTTTAACTCTTGGGTCTCTTGTTAACAAGCCTTCTGCACGTAAAACGTTTTTGTTTTCTTCGTTTTCTTTAACCAAAGCTCTTGAAATACCATGTCTTATAGCACCAGCTTGAGCACAAATTCCGCCACCCAAAGTCTTAACTTTTACGTCATACTTTTCTTGGCTGTCTGTCAATACAAGCGGTTTGTAAATCATCATTTCGATAGCAGGTCTGTTACCCAAATAATTTTTCAAAGTTTTACCGTTTACGATAATTCTTCCTTTACCTTTTACAAGCTTTACAACAGCGATAGATGTCTTTCTACGACCTGTTGCCATAGTTTCTTTAGAATTAGCCATTATTTAGCCTCCTTTTCTAACACGATTGGTTTTTGAGCAGTATGAGGATGTTCACTTCCTGCATAAACTTTTAGTTTTTGGAACTGTTCATCACCCAATGTATTGTGTGGAAGCATACCTTTAACAGCTTTTTCAATAGCAGTTGCAGGATTTTTTTCCATTAATTCTTTAAAACTTGCACTCTTTAAGTGTCCTTGGTAACCTGTGTGGTGATAATAAATTTTATCAGTTTCTTTTTTACCTGTTACTTTAATCTTTTCTGCATTGATTACGATTACGAAATCGCCTGTATCAATGTTTGGTGTAAATTCAGGTTTATTCTTACCTCTCAATATGTTGGCAATTTTTGTAGCTAATCTACCTAGGATTTCTCCATCAGCATCGATTAAATACCATTTTCTTTCAACTTCTTGAGGCTTTGCTGAATATGTTGTATTCATTTTTTGCCTTTCTAACTATATTTTTAATATTCTACTTTCATCAAAGTCAACCCGTAAGGACTGACAGTCATTCCTGCTTTTGCTCGGTCTCTTCCGTCTAAAATTTCTTTCATTCTTTCAGGAGGAATTCCGTCTTTGTTTAGCATAAACAGCGTTCCAACAATAGTTCTTACCATATTATACAAGAATCTGTTTCCCGCAATATCAATAACAACCTTGTCGCCAACTCGACTACAATCGGCATTATAAATAAAACAAACCGTTGCAGGATTTGGAGTACCGGCACTCTTAAATGCCGAGAAATCATGTTCACCCTCTAAATATTTCAACGACTTTTGCATTCGTTCTATATCCAAAGGATATTTGTAAAGTGGAATATCACCGTCAAATGCATTTCTTAATCGACGATTAAAAAACTCATATCTGTAATACCGTCTCTTTGCAGATTTTTGAGCATGAAACTCAAATCCTACTTCAGAAATTTCAGAAACCGAAATATCTTTTGGCAATAATCCGTTTAGAGAATACAAAAACTTAGAAGCAACTATCGCTTTTGTACAATCAAAGTGAACTATTTGCCCTCTGGAATTAACTCCGGCATCTGTTCTTCCTGAAAAGATTGTTTTTATTTTTCTATTTGTTGTGGAATTTTCAGGGGTTAAACTGAATTTTCCTATCAATGTGCTAAGTGCCGTTTCCAATTCTGATTGAACAGTTTTTCTATCAGGTTGAATTTGGCTTCCTGCATAGTTTTTACCTATGTACTCGACCTTTATCGCATAGCGATAAGAGGATTTGTCATTATCAGACAATTTGAGTTACCCTCTTATACTAATTGAATTAAAGCCATTTCAGTAGCATCACCACGTCTTGGCGGTAATCTGAAAATTCTTGTATATCCACCGTTTCTTGAAGCATATTTTGTACCGATTGTACCAAATAATTTTCTCAAAACTGTTTGTGCTACAACTTTTGTTTCTTTGTCTTTTGGAGCTTCATCAAGAACTTCTTTTGTCTTTACGTCAACAAATTTACCTGTTTCTTTGTCATAGATAAATCTTGCTGCTTGACGTATTGAATGTAAATCACCTTTCTTAGCAAGTGAAATTAAGCTTTCAGCATAAGGTCTAAGAGCTTTTGCTCTTGCCATTGTTGTTTTAATTTCACCGTGTGCGAAAAGTTCTGTAGCCAAAGAACGTAAAATTGCATCTCTTTGATCTTTCGCTTTTGAAAGCGTATGTTTTTTACACATGTGTCTCATTTTTTTTATCCTTATTTATTTTCTTCTTTGTATTTACTTAATTATATTAACTCTTCGTCCATATTTTCAGGATTTGGAGCTAGGTTCAAACCGAAATGGTGAAGTCTCTCAATAACTTCATCAGAAGATTTCTTTCCGAAGTTCTTGATATTCAACAAATCATTTTCAGATTTCTTCAATAATTCACCCATTGAGTTTATGCTTGCACGTTTCAAGCAGTTGTAAGCTCTAACTGAAAGTTCCAATTCTTCGATTGAAATACTTGGAACATTTTCATCTTCAACAACTTCATCAACAGTAGCAGCAGGAATTGCAGCGATTGTTGGTTGACCTGTTATTGAAGCAATTTGCATAAAGTGTTCAATCAATAAAGTTGAAGCTTGGCTTAATGCATTTGTTACATCTAATGAACCGTTTGACCAAATTTCAAGAGTCAATTTATCGAAATTCAATGAATTACCTACACGAGCAGGTTCTACATTGTAGCTTACTCTCTTAATTGGCATAAATGTTGCATCAATCGGCAATAAATCGATTGGAACACCGGCTTTTGGATCACGAGGAATGTCGTGAGGAACATAGCCCTTACCTGATTCAACAGTAACTTCTGCGTGGAAACTACCGCCATCTGCAATTGTACAAATTAACCAATCTGGGTTAACTACTTTAACTCCGGCAGGTAATTGCAAATCACTTGCAAGAACTGCACCAGGTCTGTCTATATCTAATCTTAGAGTTTGAGGTTCTTTTGAATCTGTCTTTATTACAAGACCTTTCATGTTCAAAATAACGTCAATTACATCTTCCAAAACACCCGGAATAGCTGTGTATTCGTGAGTGATACCTTCAATTCTTGCTGCTGTAACAGCTGTTCCTTCAAGACTTGAAAGAAGTACTCTTCTTAGAGCGTTTCCAACAGTTGTACCAAATCCTTTTTCCAAAGGTTCGATTACAAACTTACCATATTGCGAACCGTCAGAACCTGTGGTTGTATCAACATTTTTAATTTTTAATTCCATGTTATTTTATCTCCTAATTATTTAGCTTGGTTACGGAAAATTTGTAAGCTTTTGCTTACCCTTTACCCGTTATTTTGAATAGTATTCAATTACAAGTTGTTCTTTAATTTCAGGATCCAACTCTTCTCTTTCAGGGATTCTGTCGAATGTGATTTTCAAAGCTTCTTTGTCTATTGTAAGCCAAGCAGGAGCACATGCAGCATCAATTCCTTCAAGAACTGAACCTAAGAACTTCTTGCTCTTTTCTCTGATTGTAATAACATCACCAGGTTTTACTGCATAAGATGCGATATCAACCTTTTTGTCGTTTACTAAAATATGACCGTGTGTAACGATTTGTCTTGTTTGCTTACGTGTTACACCAAAACCTGCCTTAAACAATATGTTATCAAGTCTTGCTTCTAATAATTGAAGCAAAATAGTACCTGTAACACCTTTTTTACGAGCAGCTTTGTCATAATATCTTACGAATTGTTTTTCACTTACTAAATATGTATATCTGATTTTTTGTTTTTCGTTCAAGTGAAGAGCATATTCTGAAAGTTTTTTTCTTGCTGCACCATGCTGACCTGAAGCATTTTGTCTTAGTGAAGAAACCAACTTTCTATTTGATAAATCTTTAACTCCGTGGTTACGGAATAATTTATTTGTAGGTCCTGTATATCTTGACATTTTATAATCCTTATTTTTACTTAATTAACTAATAATTTGAGTAGGCAATTTGCAATGTTGCAAATGAACTATACTCTACGTTTTTTAGGTGGACGGCAACCGTTGTGAGGAATTGGAGTTACATCTTTAATCAATGTAATTTCTAATCCTGCAGCTTGAATAGCACGGATTGCGGTTTCTCTTCCAGAACCCGGTCCTTTTACATGAACTTCAACTTTTTTCATGCCTTGATCGATTGATTTCTTTGCAACAAGTTCAGCTGCTGATTGAGCTGCGAACGGTGTGCCTTTTCTTGCACCCTTAAATCCTGTTGCTCCTGCTGTTGCCCAAGCAACGGCATTACCTTGTGTATCTGTAGAAGTTACGATTGTATTATTAAATGTTGATTGAATATGTACAACACCTTGCAATACATTCTTCTTTTCCTTTTTCTTTGTTTTTTGTGGTCTAGCCATTTCTTTTATGCTCCTTGTTAGATTTTTTATCTTAATTTCTTTATTATTAAACAGTCCTGATTAAACTATACAGTCTTCTTCTTTGCGATAGGTCCTGTTTTCTTACCTCTTCTTGTACGGGCATTTGTCTTAGTTCTTTGTCCTCTGCAAGGAAGTTTACGTTTATGACGAAGTCCTCTGTATGAGTTGATTTCTTGAAGACGTTTGATGTTCATTGTAACTTCTCTTCTTAAATCACCTTCAATACGGTATTTAGAAAGTTCTTCTCTTAATAATTTAATATCTTCATCTGTTAAATCATCTGTTCTTAAATCAGGTGAAATCTTAGTAGCATCAAGAATTTTTGCACTTCTTGCAGGACCTATTCCGAAGATATAAGTCAACGCTACGATTATTCTTTTGTTACGAGGTAAATCTACCCCTGATAGTCTTGCCATGTTTCTTTTCCTTTATTTTCTATGTAACTTGTTTTTGCTTTTTATGAGTTCGCTTTCGCTCACTCTCTGCGAAAATCTGACACTCACGAGTAACGGCCTCGTTCGTTAGCCTGCTTGCTCTCAGCTCGCATCTTTGATTATTCGCCCTACTCGCTCTTTGTTTTCGCTTCATTAATTTCCTTACAAAAATTAATTTTCGCTCAATCAGAGCTTCGTATTGTAGTGAGTTCGCTGACGCTCACTCTTGCGAAAATCTGACACTCACGAGTAACGGCCTCGTTCGTTAGCCTGCTCGTCTTGCAAGCCTGCAAGCCAACCTGCTAACTCAACTCCGGCCTCAGTTCGTGTCAACCTTGTCTTTGTTTATGTTTTGGGTTTTCGCAAATTACGGCAATTCTGCCTTTTCTTTTAATGCATTTGCATTTATCGCATTTTTTCTTTACTGATGCTCTTACTTTCATTTTTCCGTCCTTATACTATGTTTTGTACTACTTATTTTAATCTGAATGTTATTCTTCCTCTTGTCAAATCGTAGGGTGTCATCTCGACCTTAACTTTATCCCCCGGAAGAATTCTTATAAAGTTTTTTCTTATTTTTCCTGAAATATGAGCCAATATTTCGTGGTCATTTTCAAGTTTTACTCGGAACATCGCATTTGGCATTGATTCGATTATTGTTCCTTCAAGTTCAATTACATCTTTTGACATGCATTCCTCTTTTTTACGTCATAAACGACGGCTATTTGTCAGCTTTAACGTATTTTGTGTACATAAAGGGCTAAATTTTAGCGAAAAATCGGCACATTTCGCCCTCGTATATACAATCATACATGTAAAAAAAATTAAAGCAAGTAAAAACATGCTCTTTCTTTGGTAAATTGCGTGTTTTAGACTAATTTTTTTAAAAAGTCTTATTGATTGTTTTTTTATTAATGCGACACATACACATTCTGTGCGGACATGCTTTTTTGCCTTTTATTAGGTATTTGCAAGAAAATTGTAACAATTTATTTACAAATTTAATATGCATAAAATTTATAAAACAATCGATGGTCTTTTTTAGCATTTTTGCTCAATTCACAACAATTTCAAACGTTAGTCCAAACTTTTTATTTTACAGACGGTAAAAAGTCATGCCAATAACTCTTTGAGCTATCCAGTGGAGACCGGTCTAATAACGCATAATATGCACATGCAACATTCTCTAAATGACTACCAATCTTACAATGATCTTCCGCAGGAACTGAAAAATTAATGTAATACATATACCTTTGTTTTGGATTATTCGGATCACTTGCACCCATCGGAATAGCTTTCCCACTTGTTGTAAATAAAAATACAAAATTATCCCACCCTTGACGGTTTGGACCTTTATCTCCATTTACATCTACACATATTTTTGGACCGTTTTCGCCGCTGTAATTTGCATCGTCAAATCTCCAAAATCTTCCATTTCCATCTACATAATTTTTAGATGCATCACAAAAGCCCATATCCCAAGAACCTGTCGCTGAAGACAATGGCATTATATAGTGATTCCTATCTTGTTGTTTATAATTTTTAAAATAAGAAGGAAAAATATTCAATTTGAAATCAGAATAATTAGTTCCTTCTGGATTCTGTGTCATGTCAGTATATTCAGACACACTTTCATTATAATCTGCTTGAAATTTTTGAGTAATTTGGTTTAAATCAGAATAAGCTTTTTTATATTCATTTTGCAACTCAGCAAGTTGAACATTTGTCATAAGAGTCGGAATCGTCATTTCCGCAATAATGCCAATAATGCCCAAAACAATTAAAACTTCAGCCAAAGTAAATGCCAACAGTCCAGCAAAACCCTTTCTAATCGGAGCTTTTACTCCTCCGATTGTTGGCGTTGGGCGTATTGAAAGTATAATAGCATTTTTCGCCATATTCTTAATCCTTAAATTAAAGTTTTAATATATATATTATACCACCTTTTATACAAGTTTCAACCTATTCTTTATCTGTAACATTTCTTCTTTTGTCAAATATCGTGAAAAGCTTGCAAATTCTTCCATTAAATCATCTTTGGAATAATTTCCATGCTCGACTTTTCTTATCCAATCATTTACTTCTTTTGTTATCATAATTTCCTTTTCTAAAAAAGAGTTGAACAAATGCCCAACTCTTTTAAATTATTTTTTATTGAATAGCTTCAAAGCACTCATCGCAGATGCCTTCATCGCCTTCGTGATGACCTAAATCTCTATACTTCCAACATCTTGCACACTTTTCACCTTGAGCTTTGCAAACCCAAACTGTATAGTCGTCCTCTGTATATTCATTTAAAACAGCTTCAGGAGCAACTTCTGACAAGTAAGCTTGTGAAGTAATAAAGATATCACACAAATCGTCAGCATTCTTCTTCAATGTTGCCGTAATCTCATCATTATTTGATTTTAAGTAAACAGCAACCTCCAAAGAACTTCCAACTTTCTTTTCGGCTCTCAACGGCTCAATAGACTTAGAAACGATTTCTCTTGCTTTCAATATTGTTGCAAATTCACTTTCCAAGCCTTCATTTTCCCATCTTGGATTAACTTTTGGCCAATTTGAAAGCAAAACACTTTCTAATCCTTGTCTTTGAGCTTCCGGAACATTTTGCCAAATGTCTTCGGCTTGGTGAGGCATTACAGGAACTAAAAGTTTTATCAAGCTTTGAGAAATTTCAAATAAAACTGTTTGGCAAGCTCGTCTTGAAACGGATTTTTTACCTGCTGTATAAAGTCTGTCTTTTACAATATCAAGATAAAACGCACTTAAATCAACCGCTGCAAAATTTTGCAAGCATTGAAAATACTTATAAAATTCATAATTTTCAAAAGCTTCGGTAACTTGTTTTACAAGCTGGTTTAATTTATGTAGTGCAAATTGGTCAAGAGGTTTCAATTCTTCATAAGGAACATAATCCTTTTCAGGTTCAAAATCAAACAAGTTACCAAGCATAAATCTTGCAGTATTTCTTGTTTTCTTAAATATTTCAACCAATTGTTTAACGATATTATTACCGATTTTGATATCATTTCTGTAATCAACAGAAGCTGCCCAAAGTCTTAAAATATCGGCACCGTAATTTTTAATAATGTCATCAGGACGAATAAAGTTGCCCAAAGATTTTGACATTTTACGACCGTCCTCGCCGAATACGAATCCATGAGTTAAAACGCTCTTATACGGAGCTTTTTCTTGTGTTGCAATAGATGTCAAAAGTGAAGATTGGAACCAACCTCTATGTTGGTCTGAACCTTCAAGATACAAATCAACAGGAGTATGACCTAACTCTTTAAATCTCTTTTCAACAACTGCTTTCCAAGATACACCGGAGTCAAACCAAACGTCCATAATATCTTTTTCTTTTTCAATATTTTCGCTTTTGCATTTTGGACACTTGAAACCATTTGGTAAAAGGTCTTTTGTTTCATATTTAACCCAAGCATCAGAGCTTTCTTTTTCAAACATTTCAGCAACATGCTTAATTGTTTCATCAGTTACAATAACTTCACCGCAATCTTTGCAGTAGAAAACAGGAATCGGAACGCCCCACGCACGTTGTCGTGAAATACACCAATCAGTACGCCCCTCAACCATATTAGAAATTCTGGCTTCACCTGATGCCGGAACCCATTTTACATCTTTAATTGCTTCAAGAGCTTTATCTTTAAATTTATCAATTTTAACAAACCATTGAGGCGTAGCTCTGTAAATTACAGGGTGTTTACATCTCCAACAATGAGGATAAGAGTGGACAATATCTTCTTTTGCAAGCAAAGCACCAATTTCTTGAAGCTTGTCAATTACCATGTCATTTCCCTTGTAGTAAGGAACGCCTTTAAGTTCAGGAACTTCATCAGTCCAACAGCCTTTTGAATCAAGTGGAGAGAATACAGGTAAATTGTATTTCATTCCGACTTCCCAGTCCTCAAGACCATGCCCGGGGGCTGTATGAACAGCACCTGTACCGGCTTCTGTTGTAACGTGTTCTCCTAAAATTATCGGAGATTTTCTATCACACATAGGGTGTTGAGTATTCAAAAGTTCAAGATTTTGACCTTTTGTACGACCTACAATATTTATTGAACTTTCTTCCCAATGAACGCCTTCCAAGAAAGTTTTTAAAAGTTCTTGTACAACAAAATAGATGTCGCCGTCATGTTCAAAGAACACATATTCAAATCTCGGGTGAAGTGAAATAGCTATGTTTGACGGAATTGTCCAAGGAGTTGTTGTCCATATAACTGAATAAATTGATTTTGACTTATCAAGTC
>JAGOIO010000181.1 GCA_017995595.1 bacterium
AACCAATTATTTGCGGCAGGATCTTTTTTATAGATTATTCCAATATCTTCTTTTATTGTTTTTAAAATTGACATTATATTTACTCCTAAATAACTATATCAAAAACTTAATCGTTTGCATATAGCTCAGTGGATAAATATCTTTCACCAAAATCACACATAACCGTAACAATCAATTTACCTTTATTTTCAGGACGTTTTGCCAGTTCCAAAGCTGCATAGAGATTTGCACCGGCAGAAATTCCAACCAAAATACCTTCTTCTTTTCCGATAAGCCTTGCAGAACGAAAGGCATCTTCACCACTCACGGTAATAATTCCGTCTAATTTATCCGCATTATATATTTCAGGAACAAAATTTGCACCAATGCCCTGAATAGTATGTATTCCTGCATAGCCCTTTGACAATAGAGGACTGTCTTCGGGTTCAACACCATAAGCTTTAACAGATGGTTTTAAAGCTTTTAATCCATCGGACAAGCCAATTATTGTTCCGCCAGTACCAATTCCTGCGACAACAATATCGACTTTGCCTTCAGTATCTTCAAAAATTTCTTTACTCGTCGTTTCTATATGAGAAAGAGGATTTGCTGGATTTGAAAACTGAGAAGGAATAAAAGAATTTGGATACTTTTTTGATAACTCAACAGCTTTATCAACAGCACCTTGCATTCCCTTAGCTTTCGGCGTAAGCACTAATTCTGCTCCAAATGCGTGAATTAATCTTCTACGCTCAATCGACATGCTTTCTGGCATTGTAATTATAATTTTCAATCCCATTACCGCACAGCACATGGCAAGACCAATTCCAGTATTTCCACTTGTCGGTTCAATAATGATAGTATCTTTATTAATTTTTCCTTCTTTTTGAGCTTCTTTCAACATATAATAGGCAGCTCTATCTTTAACAGAACCTGAGGGATTAAAATATTCAAGCTTTACTGCAATATCTGCATCATACGGATTTATTTTCTGTAATTTTACAAGAGGGGTTTTACCTATAAGCTCCAAAATATTATTATACATAAAACCTCCTTTATTTTTGAAATATTAAACTAATTTTGCGAAATTTCTTTTTCCTGATTGCAAAACATTTCCAGAAGCTTTTTGAATTTCATAATTTATATCAGAAATTTTTTCGCCATCTATTTTTACACCACCACCAGAAATAAGTCTTTTGCCTTCGCCTTTGCTTTTTGCAAAATTCAACTCTACAAGCAAATCCAAAATTTTCTTCGGACAATCAATTTTAACATCTTTTATATCATCAGGTATTCCCTTATTGGAAACCACATTTATAAATTCAGCTTTTCCAAATTCAGCACCGTCTTTGCCATGATATTCCTCAGTAATTCTGTAAGCTAAATCAAGTTTTATATCACGAGGGTTAACATTTCCAGAATTTAATTTTTCAGTAACACTCTTCAAATCCTCATCAGAAATATCAGTTAACAGTGAATAATATCTGGTTATCAAATCATCAGGAATACTCATTAACTTTCCAAACATATCTTTTGCATTATCGGTAAGAGAAATACAGTGTTCGGGATAAGATTTAGACATCTTCTTAATACCATCTGTACCCTCAAGTAACGGTAACAAAATAACCATTTGAGGCTCTTTTTTCCCATAAGCAGTCTGAATTTCACGACCTAAAAGAACATTGAATCTTTGATCCGTTCCACCCAACTCAATATCAGCATCAACAGCAACAGAGTCATAAGCCTGCATTAAAGGGTAAAAGAATTCGTGTACAGAAATTGGTCTATTCTCTGCAATTCTTTTCGCAAAATCATCACGAGTAAGCATTTGAGCAACAGTAATTTTTGAAGCTAGAGTCAACAATTCAGTAAATTTCATAGAATGCAACCACTCAGCATTGTTAACTATTTCAGCATTATTAATATCAACGACTTTTGACATTTGCTCAAAATAAGTCTTAGCATTTTCATCAACTTGTTCTTTTGAAAGACTTGGTCTTGTTTCAGACTTTCCTGAAGGATCACCGACCATAGCCGTAGCACCACCTACAATAAGAACAATTTTATGACCTAATTTTTGAAATTCTTTCAACTTTTTCATAACAACAGTATGACCAAGATGCAAATCAGGTCTTGTAGGATCCATACCTAACTTAACTCTTAATGGGGTATTCATTTCTTTTGATTTTTGGAGTTTTTTAGCTAATTCTTCAACCCCTCCGGGTAAAACTTCGGCAGAACGTGCCAAAAATTTAGCTTGTTGTAAAAATTCTTCTTTTATTACTTCTTTTTCCATAAATATCCTTGTATTATTCTTTCAAACCGTTAATAAAATAATCTTCACCTTTTTCAGTCAGACGATACTCACTGATTTCAGAGACACCTGTTAAATCAGGAACCAACTCGGCAATACCCATAGCAATAGCTTGTTGCAAAACTGTATGATCAAGGGTTTCGCCAATATTTTGCATTAATTTTGAATTAATTTGTTTTAGAGAAAAACGTTCGATTTTTTCAAACTGCAAAAAGTAAAAAGCAGTAACAACAAGGTAATTCAACTTATCGTTAGTATGTTTTGATGCAAGAAATTCAATAAATTTAGAATCTTTTGCATTTTCTGGAACATAAGAAGAATTTTCCAATTTTTGTTCCAAAACATGCTCAAAATCAGGAACATCTGTTTCAGGGATAGGTTGAGCTTGTTCAGTTCCCTGATTCTGTAAAGAATTTATTGTAACAGAATTAGCATTTTGCACCTGAGATTGTTGAGGTTGTGAAATATCTTGATTTTGCACCTGCGGAGTATTAACAGTAGGTGTTGGAATCCCACCAAAGACCTCAGCG
>JAGOIO010000001.1 GCA_017995595.1 bacterium
TTTTCTCTTTGACTTTTACATTTATTGCATCCATAAATGCTGTACTTATTATACCTATTAGCAAGCCATGTAGTCCAACACCAAGTATCGCTGTCAAAGAAGCTACCATTTTACCCAATGCAGTTGCCGGTGTTGCATCACCATAACCTACAGTCGTAATCGTTACTATTGACCACCAACTTGAACGAGGAATACTCGAAAACATCACATTCCCCGTCTGATTTTCTGCATAATAAATTAATGTAGAACTTATAAATATTGCAAATATACATATCCAACCAGTTATTACCAACTCATATTTTCTCTTTCTAAAAGCATTTGTAATATTCGTTATTGCATCATCATATCGTGTAAGTTTTACAACCCTGAATATTCTAAACAGTCTTAATCCCCTCAATATCGTTGTATTTACAGACAAAAAGCTCAAATAAAACGGTGCTATCGCCAAAAAATCAACTACCATATAAAAATTAAAAATATCTTTGAGTCTTTTTAACGTGAAAACTCTCATCAAATATTCAACAGAAAAAACTACAACACAAAAAATTTCAAATCTGTTAAAAAATGCATAAAACTGTTTATTTATGCTTGCTTCTGTTTGTAATGTAAATATTACCAAATTAAAGATAATTAGAAGTATTATAAACTTTTCAAAAATTGTATTATTTAATATTTTTTTTATTTGATTTTTCATTATACCGAAAAGACCTTACTTTCATAATACACACTATAACACTTCTCTTTTTAAAAAATATTACAAAAATATTGTTATTTCAAGATAAAATCTTCTTTTTAAATTTTTCAATACGGTCTTACTTTTTGCGTTACATGCCTTAACATAGTAGCAACTTTTGTTTTCCAAAAGTTTTAATTTTATATGTGTTAGTGTATAGAGGACAATCATTTCATGAAAATTTCATTTTTTAATAACATTTTACCAAGTTTTAAGGGGCGAAGAGAAGATAGAAACACTGTTAGTCAATTATCTGATAACAGCAATTACGCTTTGACCGAAAATAATAAATTAAAAATCACAAATGCTATTAAAAATTTAGCAAAAGAATCTAATGAGAAAAATATTCAATTTTTACTCGGTGTTGCTAACAATAACAAATATGTAACTAATATAAAGAATGGTAAAGAACCAAATAGTGATTGGACAGCTCAATTAAAAGATGCGACAGAAAAAGCCCTTGCAAACACTAACCCTATTATCAAAGACAAGTATGCAACCACTTTTAACAAGGTTTTCAACACACCAAAAGATTTATCTGAAGATGAAAAGTCTATTTTAAACTCTCAAAAATATATTCTAAGTAAAATAGATAAAAACCAACTGGAAGAACAAAAAAATACTAATATAAAGAACTTTGAACGTAATATGCAATATTTTATTACATCTTCTGAAACACCTCTCAAGCAGAAAAAATATATTCTTGACCGTATGTCTTACTTATTAAGTGATGAATACAAAATTAATCCACAAATAAAAGATAAAAAGACTCAAGTTGCTGCCGAATTAATGAATGATATCGTAGTTAATACAAAAGAATCAATCGTTCCTAACACAAAAGCTATTAACCAAAAACACCACGGAATGTGTGTTGCAATATCAACTTCAAGAAAAATGATGTCTTATGAGGACAAAGCTAATTATGTTGATACTGTTTTATCAGAACTAGACGACAAACCTTATATTATGGTTTATGATAAAACAAAACTTGGTGAAAATAAAAAAGTTCCTGTTGAAAAAGCAAATGTTGATTATAAAGATGCTTTAAACAAAGGTTATAGAATTGTTGATGCTTCTGTTACAAATTGGATGAATATTGCTGATATGTACGATGCAAACAGCGTTTCTAAACTTCACTATATTCCTTTTGACAGAAAAAATTTCGGAGCAATGACAGACAGCCACTTTATTAGAACAATGGACGACCCTGAACTTGCACCAAAACACGAATTTTACCAATCACTTATGAAAGCAAAAGAAGCTATTAACAGTGCAAGAGATTCTAAGAAAAAAGAAACTCAAAAAGTTATTGACAGAAAAGAAAACTATAACAACAATCTAAAAACAATTCAGAAAAATAACTCTTTAATTAAAACTTATGTTCAAAATATTATCCCAGGAATTTCAAACGAAAAATCTCAAGAAATTTCTTCTAAATTAATAAACCTATTACAAGAAACTTCTGCAGATATAGATAACATTAAAGATAATACAAAGAATTTTCATTATATTCATAACGAAGAATCTATAATGAAAGAAAATAAAATTAAAGACTTCATCAAATCTCAAACAAATACAACAGTAAATGAAGAACTTTTAAACAAACGTGCTTCTGATTTACAAGATTTAATATCAAATACAAATGCTGTACAAAAGGAAATAAATCCAATATCAAAACCTTCTGCAGAAGTTGCAAATGCAAGAAAAATGTTTGAAGCAGAAGCCGCATACAGATTTGAAACTGTTTATGGATTAAAAGACCCTGATTACCTTACAAACAGTTTAATTCAATACGGACTTCCTGATTCTGAAACAATGCTTTCAGAAAACTTACAAAAAATTGCAAAACACGTAAAAGAAACAAAAGACCCTATTTATTTGGAACACTTTGCTAATGTATTTAGCACAGATAAAAATCGTATTCCTGCAATTTTAGAGGCAATTTCTTATACTTATGATAACGACTATAAAACAACTGCTTTTGATAAAATTTACTCTCAACTTGGAATGGGCGACAGAAAACTTGCACTTGCAAGCGAAATTTCAAGCTATAGAAACCAAATCGAATCAGGAGATAAAGATACTCTTAAACTTACAGCCTCTACTTTAGACAAAAAAGTTGACAAAAAAGCGATAACAGAACAATTAAAAGAATATGAAAGAATATTGACTGACAATCCTAGCGAAGAAGATTATACAAATATCTTCAATAAATTTGGTAAGAAAAGTCAATTTAGTGAAATTATTAACAACTTTAACTTAGTAAAAAATGCTGTTGAAAATCCTGAAGCAGAAGAAAGCAAACCGATTCTTGAAAGTTTTAAAATTGCAAACGGAATGGCTGAAGATGCATCTGGTGATGAAATAACAGAAGCATTTAATAAAGTTACAGAACCAATAAATGATTTGGCACAAAAAATCGCAAATATTTCTGCTTCATTAGACGTTTATGACAAAAACGGTCAATTAATTAATACTGCAAATCCTGAAAAAGTTGTATTAAAGAAAATGGAAAATGCAGGAGAACTTATCCCTGAAAAAGATATGGAAATATTACAACAAAGATTTGATGCCCTTGATAAGATTCGCTCTCAAGATGAATTTTCAAGCAGACAAGGCAAAATTTCAGACCCTGCATTATACAAACTTTCTGACGGAGAAAAAGCTTCTGTTGCCAAAATTGAAAAATCAATAAATAAAATGTATTCAAATAACAGAAAAGATTTAGATTATATTTATCATGAAATAAAAGAACCTTTAGAAGAATTTGAAAGACAAGTAGGCGTTGAAAGTGGAAGACACTTTGTTTCAGAAGGCAGTTCAGGACTTGATTCAGACCAATGTACAAAAATTGCTCAACAACTTACAGATAGACAATTCCACACAACAACAGATAAAGAAAAAGCTATTGACGTAATCAAAAACGGTCCGCATTCAGGAATGACTGCAAGTTCTGTTTATCATAATGAAATTGGCGGACATGAACAGTATGTTGCTGAAATTTCGCCAAACGAAACAGGCAAAGATGTTTTATACCACGACAACTCTTGGGGTGGCAGTGAACAGGAAAATACATGGATAGACTCAAAAGGCGTAAAGCACACTGATTATAGCGATAACCGTGGTGGCGAAACCGGCTACATAACAAACGATAAATACAGAAACGGAAATTATGTAGATGATTTAATGTACAAAACCGGATATATTCCTAAGAAAAACGGGCAGGAAGAAAGCAGATTCTCAATATTAATGGACTTCAATGTTCCGGGTGAAGACGGAGAAACAAAGAGAATTGCACAAAGCATTCAAGAAACAATATTTAATGCTGATACTGAATATTTGAAAGGCTTTAATAATATTCTTTCAGGTATGACAAAAAGTGAAATAAAAGAAAATATTGAAAGAATTGACAATAGAGCTAAAAATTGGGAATCAGTTCTTAAAAATATGAACGAAAAAATATTCGGTTCTACAATCAATAAAAGCATTTCAACAAGAAGTGAATATGATGCATTAGCAAAAGATGATCCTATCAAACTTGCATTTGAGAAAACGGCTTTTGTTCGTTCTTTTCCTGATGGTGCAAACTGGACAGATTTGGCAAAAATTTCTTCTACTGATGAGCTTAAAGCTTTTGAAGATATCAGAAACAAAAAAGCCAGAATGTTCTTTAACTATGCTTTCGATAAAAATGCAAATGTTTTTAAATCATTTCTTTCTCCAGATGGCAAAAACGGTGCAGTTAAGATAATAGACGATGCAACTAAAAACCATTCAATAAAGTTAAGTAAAAAAGAAATGACAAAAATCGTTGAAGATTTAGCAACACTTTCAAAAGATGATGCAAAACATTTTGACGGAAGTTTGAAAAATTCTATTGATTTAATGGTGAATAAAACTTTAGCAAAATTTGATAAAATAATTCCTGAATCTGCTGATTCTAAGCTTGCAAAAGCTGAAATAAAAGAAAATATGACTAAGGAAATGAAAGAATTTTTATATTTCAACATTAATGATATGAAAAATACATCAACAAAGTTTAAAGCTCTTTCTAAATATATTGATAATAAATATAATCCACAAACCGATGAAGAATTTGTTGAAATATATAACAAATTACAAGATATGACAACTCAAAACTTCTTGAAAGAAACAGCTGATGTTAAAAAAGAAGATTTAGGAATCAAAAACTATGACGGTTATGAAATGCTTCGCAGATACAAAGGTTCTGACACTAAAACAACTGATACTTTTGAAAATATAGTTTTCCAAAAAGAAGTTATAAAAGATATAAAAGAGCCTCAAAAACTTGCAAGATACAGATATAGCAGACTATATATGCACCATCAAGGAGATATTTATAAAGATTCTAATAACTTTGACGATTTGTATTTAACATTTAAATCTTCAATAAATAACTTAAATACCGAAAAACTTTACAATAAATATAAAGATACATGGCATAGAAAATCTGATGTAATTCCTGCATTTCCAAAAGTTCAAGTTCTTGATGAAAGCGAGCTTTCAGAAAAATTGGGTGTATTATCTAATGCAATAAATAACATAACAACAACAGTAAAAGCTCAAAAAGATTTGTTAAATACTTATAAAAATGTTGATACAATAAAAGACATTTTTGCAAATACTCAAAATGAAAAAGGTCTTAGTAATGAAGATACACAGTTTATAAAATCATTTGCAAGCGAATTTATAACAAGAAACTATTCTGATAAGTCTCTAAAAGCAGCAGTTGATTCTGCAAAAAAATTACAAGGCTTAAAAGAAGGTACAACTTGTGATGAATATAAGCAAGCTTTTGAAGGAATAGATACACAAATCAGCAAATTAAGAAATACAGCACCTGCTGAAAAGCTTCAAAACTCTATCAAAAACAACATTGATGCAATGAATGAAGCTATAAACAGACTTATTAAAGATAACATTCAAAACAGATATCAAGCAAAAGTTAAATCTGAAGTAAGCAAGGTAATTTCAAGTTTAATAAAAGGTGAAGAAAACGGAGTAAATGCTCAAGAAACTTTCTTCAACGATTTTGAAAAATATCACTTATTACACAAACCAGATGAAGTTTTTGAAAAATATCTTCTTTCAATGGCAAAAGATAGTCCAATTCATTCGAAAGACAAGGTAGTTGCAAAGAAAGCACTCGCTGAAATTAATACAAATTTAGGACATTTGTCAAAGATTCTTGAGGCTTCAACATTAGTTACAATGCAAGACTTATTAATGCAATCCGTTGAAACAGGTAATGCAGCAGCTGTTGGAAAAGCTTTCAACAAATTGGATTCAACATTAATTGATAAAGTAACTAAGCTTAGAATAAATTTGGGCAACGAAAAGTCAGTAGCAACAATGGTTCGTTCACTTTTATATGGTGATGAAGACTTTACAACTGCTAAAATGTTTGTAAACAAGTTAGGACTTGCTGAAAAATTCATATCAGCTGAAAACAATTCTTTTGACATAAAAGCTGAAATGAGAAAAATGAATACTATAAGTAATTCTGTTAATACCGTTAAAGCTCAAATTAAGATTGTTAATGATGAAGTAACGGCAATTTTAAAAGACAAAGACTTTGAAACTGATTTTGCAACAAAAATTGACTCAGCAAAACAAAATATCATAGAAAAAACTAAGAAAATGACAAAGCAAGCTGACATTAAAACTTATTTAGAAGCTCTTGATAACGCAAAAGCAAAAATAGAAAAAGATGCTAATGCTTCAAAGGCAAAAACTGTTTCTAAATCTATCGTTGCAGTTGAACAAAATTTAGCAAAGCAATCTAATAACGACATAGCAGAATTTAATGCAACTTGCGAAAGATATTCTATAATAAGCAAATTCATAAAATCATTAAATATTCCTGAATATTCAGATGCAATGCCATTGAAGAAAGCATTTGAAGAAAAACTTGCCAAGTTTGTAGAATGCCAATCAAAAAATATAATGAAAATGGCATAATAATAGTTCAAGACATTTTAAAATATGTAATATATGCGACTAATAACTTTCGTTTACGGCGTTTTTGGTCGCATTATTATTAACTTGCTCTGCTGAATTAAAACCGTTTATAGTCTTTTCTTTTGAAACATTTTGCAATGTAGAAGTTTTTAAATTATTAGTATTTACATACTTTTGAAAACATAAAATCAATGCTGCTATTATTAATAATAAAAATGCAAACTTTTTCATATATAAATTCTCCTTTTTCCAATAATATTTATATGCCCAGTTTACTCTTAAACAAAACTTTTTAATACTTTAAAAATATGAAGTTTTCACACTAAAGAATTTTCATTAGATAAAATATCATCAAGATATTTTATTATCATCTTATAATTTTCTTCTCTAACCAAGTTATATCTGTACTTTGCAGCATTTTCCACTTTATTTATATAAAACGGATAGAATTTTCTTACAAACCTTATTCCGTCTAATTCTCCCCTTAAAGCTATTTCACTATCGAGGTGTTTTTTCATCAACTCGATTTTTTCTTCTAAAGTCGGAGGCTCAATAATTACACCATCGGTCAAAAATCTTTCAATCCTTGATATCAAAGTCGGATCGCCTAAAATTCCTCGCCCAACTGCAACCCCGTCAGCACCAGATTTTTCTAAGCAATCAACAGCTGTTTCGATAGAAACTACATCACCATTTGCAAATACAGGAATATCAACATTCTTTTTTAAATCTTTTATTAAGTCCCAGTTTGCATTTCCTGCATACATTTGGGCTCGTGTTCTGCCATGAATAGTTATAAAATCCGCACCGGCCTCTTGCATTTGAACTCCGTACTCTACGAAATTCATTTCACTTGATGTATATCCTAATCGAAATTTTACACTGACAGGAATATTTACGACACTCTTTATCGCTTTTACAAGTTCACATGCCAGCATCGGATTCCGCATTAATGCTGAACCATCTTGCCCCTTTACAACTTTATTTACAGGACAACCCATATTTATATCAATTATATCTGCAAAATTTTCCAATTTCTTAGCACTCATAGCCATAAGTTCGGGTTTATGACCACTTAACTGATAAGATATCGGAGAATGGTCGTTATCTCTATTTAAAATTACTCCGTCTCGATGTTGAGCCAATGCTTCTGAACTTATCATTTCGGTTGTCAAAAGACAAGTTTTGGAATATTTTCTTACTAAACTTCTCAAAACATAGTCAGTTATACCTGCCATAGGAGCAAGTGATACCTGACTATTGATTTGCAAATTCCCGATTTTAATATTTTGCATTTATTTCTTTTATCCTTAAAGCTGAATATTTTTTATATTCATTTTCTTCTTTTTCTGAGGCAACATATTTTTTGTAATACGTCAATGCCTCTTTTGTCTTTCTCAATGAGTCATAATCTACTGCTATTAAATAATTTACAACCTTTAAATCCGGAGCATACATTATCGCTTTCTTGTAATCAAGAATTGCCAATGGATAATGCTTCAAGTCATCAGAAATTAATGCCCTATAATAGTATGCATATCCGGTTTTTGGTGCTTCTGAAATTATTACATTCAGTTTTGTCAAAGCTTCTCTATATTGTTTTTTATCATATAAATCTATTGCTTTATCTAACAATTTTACAGCAGACTGTTCCTTGACATATTTCATCAACTCTACTGCCCTTGAGTTATTCTTATTTATTAATAAAGCTTTTGATAAATAGTACTTTGCTTCTTCAAAATTCTCTTTATCAGTATCCAATGCCGCAATATAATAAGCAACATCGGAGCTTGAACTTCTCATTGTAAATGCCTTTTTATAATATTCAAGAGCTTTTGCATCATCTTTTAAGCCACTGTAACAAGCCGCAATTCCCACAATAGAATCATACGTTTGAGGTTTTATTGAACTATAAATATCTAATGCCTTTGAAAAATCATTTTTATTATATGCTTCAGAAGCATCAACCATTTTATTAGAAAGTCCTTCTTGAGAACAATCTTTTATAGTCTTTAATACATCAGCATTTGCTGGGAATTTTTCTTTTGCAGTTTGAAGAATTGCCATAGCTTGTGGTAAATCGCTTTTTTGTTTATAAGCAATAGCTAAATTCACATACGCATCAGGATTTGTTGTATCTAATTTTAGAACTTCTTTATAGCAAAGTATGGCATCATCTATACGACTTTTCTTATGCAAATCCAATGCATAGTCATAAATAGTATCCGCAGCTTCCGTCTGATTTTTCGCATTTTGTTCCGTAAAAGTCAAATACTCAGAAACAGACATTGAAGTTCTTGTCATATCGGCAAGTGCTTCCTTTGCATCTGTATTATTTGCATCTCGTTCCAAAACTTTTTTATATGCAGCTATTGCACTAGGCGTATCGCCTTTCGCCTGATAACATTGAGCTTTATATAAACCTGCTGACACATTATCAGGATACAACATTAATATACTGTTATACGCTGTTATTGCCGAATCGTATTCTTTCTTTTGCTGATAAAGCGTACCTAAATTTAATCTTGTAGTAACACTTGTCGGATCTAATTCTCCGGCTTTTGAATAAAACTGCAAAGCATCATCATATTTATTTTCCTTTTGTAAAATTGCACCTAAATTAGCCGTCAACTCTGCATCATTTGGTGCTAATTCCAACTTTTCTCTATAAATTTTTTCTAATGCTAACAAAATTTCAGGATTATTTTCACTTTTTGCCAAGGCATAATTATATTCATTGACAGCTTCATCACCTCGACCTAACTTATCTAACAATTTTGCATATTTTAATCTTAACGTTGCATCTGTTTGAGATACGCTTATTGCTTTACGATAATACTCTCCAGCCATTGGTTCATTACCCAAAATTTTAAGAATATCACCAATTTGCTCATAAGAATCTTTTTTATAAGCATTTACACTTGTACTTTGTGCAAATTCATAGCCTGCTTCAGGAAAATGTCCATCTGCTCTAAAATCTTTGGCTGTCTTATATCTGTTTTGAGGAGAAGTATTGAATTTTGCTTCTTTTAAACAAATCGCCAAATTTCCTGTAGCATTTGAGATTGCAGAAGTTGAATTTAATACATCTTGTGAATTTGGATAATATTTTAAATAAAATAATGCTGCTCTATAGTCATTTGCAGCACTATTCCAATCTTTGTCCTTATTTGCAAAATAAGTACCTCTGGCAAGGTAAGAATTTACAAGTCCGATTCTTGCTGAATTATCAAGGTAATTAATACGTAAAGCCTTTTTAAACTCCATTATTGCACTGGAATATTGAAATTGTGCAAGATATTGTTGCCCTGCATTATAATACTGTGCAAAATCCGCAAATACGATATTACAAGTTCCAAAACATAAACAAATTAAGGTAAATATAAATTTTTTCATAATCTACTCCTCTAATTCATGATAATCAAAAAACAAACATAAACAATACCCGAGTGTTTAAAGACTTAACAATCTTTTACCCCTTAATATAAAAATATAGGAATTTGCAATACTGCAAACTCCTATAACTGTATAGTAGAGTAGTTTAGAAATTTTAACTAAGCAAGAAGCTCTTTTAAATCCATTTCAGGAGTAGTTATCGGTTTTATCTTAAATTTTTCTACCAATATATTAAGAACATTCGCAGAAACAAAAGCCGGTAATGTCGGACCAAGTTTTATATTTTCAATACCTAAATACAAAAGAGTTAACAACACACAAACAGCTTTCTGCTCATACCAAGAAAGGACAAAAGAAAGTGGTAACTCATTAACCGTACACCCAAACGCCTTTGAAAGAGCTACTGCTATTTGGACTGCAGAATAAGCATCATTACACTGTCCAATATCTAGCAGTCTTGGAATTCCATCAATATCGCCCAAATTCATATCATTAAATCTATACTTACCACAAGCCAAAGTTAATATGATAGAATCTTTTGGAGACTGTTTTACAAACTCTGTATAATAATTTCTTCCGCTTTTTGCACCATCACACCCGCCAACTAAGAAGAAATGTTTTATTTTTCCAGCTTTAACAGCTCCTATAACTTTATCGGCAACACTTAGAACGGCATGGTGTCCAAACCCTGTCAATAAAGTATCTCCACCATTTATCCCTGTCATTACTCTGTCTTGGTCATAACCTCCAAGCTCAATAGCTTTCTCTATAACAGGTGTAAAATCCTTGTTTTTGTCAATATGAACACACTCAGGATACTCTACAACTGACGTTGTAAAAACTCTATCCTTGTAACTGTCTTTAACTGGCATTATACAGTTTGTTGTAAATAAAACTGCTGCCGGCACATTATCAAATTCCTTTTGTTGATTTTGCCATGCTGTTCCAAAATTTCCTTTTAAATGTGAATATTTCTTTAATTTCGGATATGCATTACAAGGTAACATTTCACCGTGGGTATAAATATTTACACCTTTTCCCTCAGTCTGCTCTAACAACAATTCTAAATCCTTTAAATCATGCCCGGTTACAATAATAAAAGGACCTTTTTCTATTTTCATTGTAACTTTTGTCGGTTCGGGATTTCCATAAGTTTCGGTATTTGCCTTATCCAACAACTCCATACATTTAAGATTTATTTCACCTGTCTTTAAAACAATTGGTAATAATTCATCTGTTGTCATTTTTGATGAAATGACTCTCAAGGCTTCATAGAAAAAATTGTTAACTTCACTGTTTTCATAGCCTAAAATATGAGCATGATGTGCATAAGCGGCAACACCTTTTAACCCAAACAAGATAAGAGATTTTAAACTCCTTTCGTCCTCATTACAATTCCAAACATCTGAAATATTGAAGTTTGAAGGTCTTTCACAAGAACTTTTTACCTTTTCTATAAGATTTTTTATGGTTTCACTATCAAAATTAACATTAGTAATAGTCGTAAATAATCCATCTATTATAAGTCTTGTGTTTTTTGAACTTTTTTCTCCACAAGTTGCCAGTTTAATAACAGAACTTGTCAATTCATCTTGAAGATTTGCAACTTCCGCACTCTTTCCACAAACTCCACAAGTTGTACACCCCTGACATTTTGCGGTTTGCTCACATTGGAAACAAAACATTTTTTCTACCATATTATCTTCCTTTCTGTTTTAAATTTTTATATTAGTATATTGGTACTATAATACCATTTATATAAAAAGTCAATCCTTTTTTTCTTAGCAAACTTAAATAAAAAGTTATTTACCACAAGGACATTTTGGAGCAGGTCCTTCAGGAGCTGGTCCCATTGGTCCTTCAGGTCCCATTGGAGCAGGTCCCATTTCTGGTCCTGGTCCCATAGGTGGTTTGTGAGCATTACCATGACGATGGCATTTGCAAGGCTTCATAGCTTTGAATTTAGCTTGTTGGTCTGCAGTCAAAATAGAAGCAAATTGTTTTCTTGAAGTTTCCATGTGAGCTTTCAAAGCTTTCTTAGCTGACTTCAAAGCACGTTCTTGTTTATAAATTGCCAAGAAACCTGCCTTTTTAGCTCTTAGAGCATGCAACTTACCTTTTTGAATACGAACATTGTCAAATAAAGGTTCAGCTGATTCTCTGTTTGTCTTATCCAAAGCTTCAGCTTTTGCTTTTTGAGCATCTGTCAAACCTAGTTTGTTATAGAAACAATCTCTTCTTTGAGCCATTTTTTCTTCAAATTGTTGTTTTGCAAGTTGTTCAGGAGTTAATGTAACTTCAGGAGTTGCAGTCTTATTTGCAACAGGAGTTACTTTAGCTGATTTCTTTACACATTTCTTGCAATTTTTCTTAGCAACTACTACATTATTCTTTTTAGCTACAACAGTTGTAGTCTTTGAAACAACAACAGTAGTTGTTTTTTGAACTGCAACAGGTGCTTTTACAGGTGTTTTTGTTTCAACAGCAGTTGTTCCTGCAGCAAGTGCAGATGTAGCTGTTAATGCCAAACACACAGATAGTGATAAAATTTGTTTTTTCATAAAAAACGCTCCTTCCAATGCTATTTCTACTATGAAAACATTTCACGAACAAAATGATTTTACTTCTAAAAATTCAAAAATCAATCCCCCAAAAACATATATTTTGTGATAGTATTAGAATATGGACAATTCAGAATTAAGAAATTTTGCATACTTAGGTGATGCAGTTTGGGAACTTTTTGTAAGAGAAATAACTGTTAATCTGACTAATAACCCTAAGAAATTGCATTCTATTACAATTCAAAGAGTCAATGCATCTTATCAAGCTCAAATGCTAAATCTTTTAAGCAATGATTTTACAGAAGAAGAATCTGAAATTGTAAGGCGAGCAAGGAACTTGCCTGTTCCAATTTCACGAAGACACATTCAATCTGAATATAGGCAAGCTACAGCTTTCGAGGCTATTATTGGGTACTGGCATTTAACCGACAAGTCTAAGCTTTTATCTAAGTTTGAGTTTATGAAATCACAATTTAGTGAGGAACAACATTAATTAACAAGTCATAAACACTTTGCATAACGCTATCCCAATCGCCCTCTGTCGGTTGTCTGAATAATTTTACATTCTTATACCAAGGACTATAGCTCAAATCGTTATGCCATCTCCAATTATATTTACGTGGTAACAAAACAAAACAATCTTTTGCCATAGCACCTGCAAGATGGGCAATAGATGTATCATTACAAATGACTAAATCTAAGTTATCAACAGCGGCAGCAGTCTTTGAAAAATCATCAAATTCAGGTGCCAAATCCGTAATTTCAAATTTACAATTTTCTAATTGTTCAACACCAGGACCTTTTTGTAAAGAGTATATTTTTACATTTGGAAGTTGTGCAATTTTTTCAAAAGCCTCTATATTGATTATTCTATTCAAACCTATTTCGGCATTTCCTTCCCACTTTATACCTATTTTAAAGGCATTATTATTAAAATATTTTTCTCTAAAGTATGAGGCAATATTTAAGTCAGGGTGCAAATATCCGCTTGCAAAAGGAATTCCTGTCAACATATTTTGGGTATAAAATGCCAAACTCATTATTGGAATAAAATAATCAAATTTAATTGCTTCATTCGGTGTTCCTGAAGTTATAATTCCTATATCTTTAAAATTTTCATCAAAGAAAGAAACTAAATCATTTTGTGGTGCAAATAAAATTTTTCCACAATATTTTTTTAAAATAGGAATATATCTTGCAAACATTAAAGTATCGCCAAGACCTGCTTCATACAAGATAAATAGTGTCTTATCTCTTAAATCTTCACCATTCCACATTTTTTTGTTTACTAAAATATTTTCATGAACTTGATTCTGCGTAGCAATACTCATAGCTTTACTTGGACGACACTCAAATCCTTGCCAACCTTTTTCAAAATCTTTCATTTTTAAATATGAAACAGATAGAAAATAGTTCGTCTCAAGGTCATTTGGAACAAATTCCAATGTTTTTTTATAACAATTTATTGCAGTCGGAGTCATATCTTCATCATCAAAAATACCGGCTAAATTAAAATAAATTTCTGGAGAATTCGGATTTAAAGTCAAGGCTTTCCTATAAGCTTTTATAGAATTTTTTATCTGCTTATTTTCTTTAAAAGCTTTTGCTATAGTAAACCAAGCAGTATAATTATCAGGTTCTAAAGCTAATGCTTTCTTTAAAATTTTAATGGCTTCAAGAGAATTTCCACTATCAACGTAAACTCGTCCTAAATTTTCGTAAAAATATGCACAAGGATTTAACTCAACCGCTGATTTTATTAAGTCTATTGCCTCTGAAAACTCCTGCTTTTGATACTTTAACAATCCATAAAGATTCAAGACATCAGGCTTTTTAGAGTCTTGATTTAAAATCTCCGCATATAATTTCTCAGCTTCATCTAAATTTCCGTTTTGATGAAAATTCAAAGCTGTTTTTATTAAATCTTTTACATCTTCCACTTTTAAAATACCTTAAAAATATTCCAACACTCTGATTATAGCATTAAGCACGATATTTTTATATAAATTTTCATTTTTTCGGTAGATTAGATGAAATTTAATAAAAAATTAACACTATTTAATTTTTAGTTAAGAAATCAAAGTTTTATAAAAAAAAGAGTTATAAGTATAAATGTAGAGACTAAGTTTTTAATCTCGGTTGTTATTATGTTACTAAGTATAAAAGGAGGGTTGTAACTATGGCAAGTGTAATTTTAAAAAACGGTGTACCTATGAAAAGTAGAAAAAGTTGGTCAGCTTTCAATGATTTTGACAATTTAATGGAAAAGATTTTTGATACATACCAGCCTTATGCAAATTCAGACTACAATGATATGCAAATTCCAATCGAACTGACAGAAAATAAAGATGAATATGTCTATAAAGCTATGCTTCCAGGACTAAAAAAAGAAGATATCAACATTGAAGTAAGTGAAGATTCTATCTCAATTTCCGGTGAGTACAAGTCAGAAGATAAATCAGATGATGACTATATGCATATTTCAGAATTTTCTTCAGGAAAATTCTCTCGTTCAATTTCACTACCTCAAAAGATTGAACATCAAAAAGCAAAAGCCGAGTACAAAGACGGAATATTAACAATAAAGCTTCCTAAATCAGAAAAAGAAGTTAACAAAGTTGTAAAATTATCTTTATAAATTTTACAAAAAAGCACCAAACGGATATATCCGTTTGGTGCTTTTTCTTTTTCTGTGATATATAATAATTGTAATTAAATTAATATGTGTTTTTTTAATCGGAGGTTTATTATGGATAAAAAACAATTTTTAATACTTTTATCAACACTATCTGCTGTATTTTTTATAGGTGCTTTCTTTGGCACAGGAGCATTTATCAATAATATGTTTAATACACATTCAGACAGAGTTTTCAAATCTGCGTTTTCCAGTGATGATGCCTTTACAGATGTTGACAAAGCAATAAAAGCTCAACAAGAAGAAATGGAAAATTTTCATAAACAATTTTTTAATACACCAAACCATAACATGAAAAATTCCGGATTCGTTTTCTTCTCAAACAATGATTTTTCTAATTCAAGTACAATAAAATCAGAAGAAACAAAAGACATGTACAAAGTTACAGTAAATTTAAAGCAATTCAATAATGATTCAAAAAATGTAAAAGTTAACGTAAACAAAAACAGAGTTACAATTAGTGCAAATGCAAAAGATAAAAATAATACATCAAGCGTTTATCAATCTTTTTCACTTCCGTCAAAAATTGATTTAAAATCTGTAAAACAAGAACAAGAAGGCTCAAATCTTGTAATTACGATTCCCAAAATTACAAAGAAATAGTTAAAAGCTTTCTGCAACTGTTTTTGCAATCGGTGTAAACCAAGGAACAAAACTTACTTGACCAATGAAACTTGTCCAAGTTAAGTAAAGAACAAAGAATGTAACAAAGAATTCAATTATTGAAAATCCAAAAATCCATTGCATATTCAAATAGAAAGATAATTGCAATAATAGTGTATTAACAAACGGAATAGGGCTTAACAAGTCAACTACCAAGCCTAATCCGTAACATATCAAGAAATATGCACACGAAATAAACAATGATTGAGCAATATTAAATCTCAAGAATTTACTCATTTGCTTATGCGTAATTTTTGCATAAATAAACCATAAAAACGCTACAGCACCCATTGATAAATAACTCAAGGCTGAAATAATTCTGTCTCCAAACGCAGGGGAATTAGTTCTTGGTCTTGCACTTCTAACATTTGAATTTCTCATTATTAACTTTCTTTCTTGTCAATATAATCATCTAAGACTTGTATATAAACTAACTTATATTCATCATTATCAGGCTCAAGTTTTATCGCAACACGGTATGAAACCAATGCATCAATAATCTTACCTTGCATATAATATGAATTACCAATAAGCATATGTAATTTTGCATCAGAATTGTTCATTCTCAATGCCATATTATAATAGGTTTGAGATTCTTCAACTTTTCCTAAATTAGCAAGAATATTACCGATTAAGACATAAGCATTCGTTTTTTTAGGATTTAATTCAATAGCCTTTTTCAACATTTCAATAGCTAAGTCATAGTCCTTAAATTCAGAATGTGCAATTGCCTTACATACATAAGCTTTATAGTTATCGCCCGGAATCGCAATAGCTTTATCAAAATAATTATATGCATCTTCCTTTTTCTTTATTGCAGTAAGAGTATTTCCAATACTTATAGCAATATTTTTCTCAGGTTTTAACTCAAAAACTTTATCATAATGCTTTAGTGCATTTTCATAATCATTTAATTTAAAACAAACATTTCCTAAATCCACATGAGCATTCACATTATCAGGGTCAATAGCTAAAGCCTTTTCATAGTAAGAAGCGGATTCAACGTAATCTTCAAAGTCATGAAACAACAGGGCAATAGCATTGTAAACCTCAGGATTTTCTGAATATAAATCCAAAGCCTTATTATAATTATGCAAAGCTTTTGTAAAATTTTTCAACTCGGCATAAACATTACCTAAATTAAAATAAATAATATAATTGTCAGACTCATACATCAATGCATTTTCATAACAATTAACGGCTCTTGCATAATCCTTATGATAGAAGCATACACTTCCTAAATTAATTAAGGCCTGAGTGTCATCATGGTGAATTGATAATAAGCTTTCATATATTGAAACAACATTGTCATACTTTCCTTGTATGGCATATAATCTTGCAAGTTCATGGTAATTTTTTGCCTCTTGTGGATTTTTTGCCATGGCAAGCATTGTTTCGTCCATTTTTTGTTTTAATTCTTTTTCGTCCATACGCCCATTTTACACATAAATATTTATTTTATCAACGATATCTAAAAAATTTCGACCTATAGTATTAGATTTTTATCATATTTAATTTGGCAACATACAAAAAATTTAACCAAAATCTTCTTCTAAAGAAAAATAGCGGATATCTCTTTATAAACGCAAATAAACCTCTATACCATTGAGCTTTATCCAAAGCCTCTAAATCTTTATAACTACTTAAAGCAAAAGCTGTTTTTTTATGATATTCAAAATATTTTTCTCTATAGGGATTAAAACACCCATGTCCAATTTTCCAAGGTTTAAAATCTCCTGTAAAATGAATGATTGTAGGATTTTCTATCGCCTGTTTATATTGAATTTTATCCTCATAAGTCGCCCATATATTTATCGGAGAATATTGCAAATTCCACTTCAAATCTACAAATTTAACTTTCCCTTCAAAAAGAATATTTAAAATAGTTTGATCACAACATAATGGTTTTCCGATATTATCTATTGCAATTTTTATACTTTTTTCAGGAATAGAATTTTCTCGCCACTTTTTACAATTTATTAACATTACACCTGCATTAAAATATTTATTATTTTTATTAAAATTTTGTTTTTTTGCATATTTTTTGCCATTTGGATCTTCAACAGCAACAATATAGTTATCGTCTAAATCGATATTCCAAAGCTCAAATAAAGAAGAATTTACTATCAAATCGACATCTAAAAACAAAAGTTTATCAAGATTTGGCAACATATTTGGTAGCAATAACCGCCAAAGCACAGAAACCGAATAATATTGAGATTTTTTATACCATTTAAATAACTCTGTATCGACCTTATGATATTCTATTATACAATTTTTCATATTATTTAGGTACTTTTTTGAATTCTCACTCAATCCACCATCTAAAATATGAAAATCTATAGTATCCTCATCTTTTTTATTAGCTAATACAGATGTCATCATAACGATTGCAGGTTCAATATAATTGTCATCAAATGTCAATGCTATATGAATAATTTCACTCATCAATAATGCCTTTTAGTAAATTAAATCTTTATCTTTATTTTTATCTTTAAACTCTTTTTCATAAAGTTTTGCCCATTGTATAAATTTATAATAACTTTGCATCATCGCAAAAATAAATCCATGAATACCGTCAAAGATTCCACCCTTTAAGAAATATATTTTGAAAAATTCATATCCCGGACGAGTAAGTAATTTAAAAAGTGAGAATTTCTTACCTTTCATTTCAAACTTTTTGATTTCAAAATCTGTATATCTGTCAGTTTTTTCAATGTAAGAACTGATTGAAGGAATGTGGTAGTGGACAATAGCTTTATCCATATCTTTTATGCACAAATCCTTACCTTCATGAGTAACAGGCATTTGATGAATTGCATCAGTATAAGTGCAAACACCTTTCTTCCAAAATCTTTTGCATTCTTTTTGAACCCAAGAACCTAAGATTTTACCATCTAATGAGGTTTTTCTTGGCATTGAACAAGCATAATAACCATCTTTTGGATTTTGTGCATATTCTTTTAAATATGCCCACAATTCTGGAGTTACCAACTCATCAGCATCAAGAACTAAAATCCAATCACCTGAAGCTTGTTCCATAGCCCAATTTCTTGCAGGTTCAACGATTCCTGTTCTTTCATGATATACGATTTTACACCCGAATTTTTCAGCAATTTCTATTGTCTTATCCTCTGAATGCATATCACAAATGATAATTTCATCAGCATCTTTTACACTTTCCAAGCATTTTTCAAGCAACCTGTCAGCATTTAACGTATTTATTACAACAGAAATTTTTGCCACTATTCTCTCCTCACCAGTCTATTATTATTATTTTTATTTTAACACAAAATTTTATTAGTTAGAAAGTCTAACCCAATTTTTTGGATATATATCTGTTTGAATAATTGAAGAATCTTGAAACCACTTATCAGGTGCAACTACAATTTTTTCAGGATTTTCATTTAACCATGCACCCCACCACGAAAAAGTGCTATTAGCAATTACATTATGCTTACAATTACTCATCAAACGCATATCTTCAAATGAAGCTTTTCCAATATTATGCCCAACATATTCACAAGTATATGGCAAATCAATATTTTGAGCTGCCCATTTCAAATCATCTGAAAAAACATAAACTCTTGGGTTTGGATATTTTTGAGCAATATAATCAACAGCCTTTACATAATACTCTGGAGAACAATGTGCATACTTATTCTTATATCTGGCTTTACTTACATAATCACCACGTCTTATATGAATCGCAATAGAATTTTGATTATTCATCTTTGCAATAAGCTCTCTGTTATCTTTTGATATAGGAGAAACAAACATAAAATCTTTTCTTATTTGTGATTCAAATTGTTTGAAGTAAATATCTGATTGAAAAAATCCTTCTATATAAGTATTAGGTTCAATTTTACTAATACTTTTATCAAACTCAAAAGTCTTTTCTTGATAAAATTTCATGCCCAAAAGAGGTGCAATATTAACAAAATTTCGCAACTTCCAAATCAAATCAAGCTTAAACTCTACAAAACTATCATCAAGAAATAACGGTTCTAAATTAAAGATTTTTAATTGATAAGGTCTTGCATAAGGTTTTGAAAAGAATGACATATCCAAGAAAACGTCCATATCGGTCGTTTCATGAATCATTCTTGCAAAAGCCCACTGAAACATCTGATTGCCTAAGCCACCATTCATTTTTAAATAGACTTTACCTTTACCTTGAGTTTTCAATAAATTACTCTCCTTTTTGGGTTGTTTCTACATATTCGGAGTATTCCTTTGATTTTTCTTCCCATACGTCTCTTGAAACACTAAACGCATGATTCCAGAATTTTTCAATCGCATAAGTTTCTCGTTCTTCTCGATGAAGAATGTGAACAACTACATCACCATAATCTAACAAATTCCAACGATTTTTCAAATCGTTTTCTTCACCATTTGGAATTCTGCTAAATAAATCTTTGATTTTTTCTCTTACATAAGAAGTCAAACTTCTTACCTGAGTTGACGTATCTGCCGAACAAATTACGAAATAATCTGCCAAAACAGAAACTTTACTAATGTCTAAAATCGAAATATCTTTACCTTTTTTATCGTCTAAAATTCTAGCAACTATACTTGCTAATTTATCAGAGCTTATATCTTCTTTTGCCATACTATCTGTCCTACTTTCAACTTAACTTAATTCATACTTAACAACAATTATTCAAACATTTCTACCCTGCGTTGATGTCTTCCGCCCTTAAATTTTGCATTCAACCAAACATTGATTATTTCTTTTGCAAGTTCCGGGCCTGTAACTCTCGCACCTAAGCATAATACATTTGCATCATTATGCTCTCTTGCTGAATGTGCTGAAAAAGTATCCGTACACAAAGAAGCTCTGATTCCTTTTATTTTATTAGCACAAATATCCATACCAATACCTGTACCACATATTAAAATACCCAAATCGAAACTTTTTGAAACTACTGCATCAGAAACTTTTTTTGCAATTACCGGATAATCAACAGAATTGGTATCATAAGAACCAAAATCTTCATATTCATATCCTTTTTCCTTTAGCAACTCAAGAACCTCTGTTTTTAGTCCAAAACCAGCATGGTCATTACCAATAGCTATTTTTTCTTTTGTCATTAGAATACCTCGTTTTTATTAACCCTTTACCTTACATTATACAGAATTAAGATTAAAACACAAGCAAACAAAACAAAAAGGTCGAAAAGATAGACTCATCGACCTATAGAGATTATTTAAGTTATATTTATAGATATTTTATGATTTTAAACTATTCTTGGATTTTGTTGCATTTGATATCCCATCATTTGAGGAAAACCACCCATTTGAAATGGAGATTGATACATTGATTGGTAAGGATTATACCCCATCATTTGAGGATATCCAAACATTTGACCTTGAACTTGAGAAATATCTTGATATGGGCTTGATATATTATAACTGTCAATCATACTTGGATTAATTCCGCTGAAACAATTTTGAGTTATATCAGAGCAACCTATTGTTGATGTTGGAGGAAGTGTCAAACCACCCATTGTACCCATTTGAGCCATATTATAATTGAACGGCATTTGAGGATATTGAGAATACTGAGGGTATTGTTGATATTGTTGTTGAGCTTGAGGATATTGTTGATATTGAGCCTGTTCCTGAGGTTGTTGAGCATATTGAGCTGTTTGTTGCTCTGCTTGAACTTGTTGTTGTGGTTGTTGAGCTTGAACTTGAGCCTGTTCTACTTGTTGTTGATAAATTGGAGCAATTCTGCTTAAACTTTCTGCTGCAACTTTTCCATCTGGACTATCAACACCTTCGGCTTGCAATCTTTGTAATGATTTTCCGACAGATTCTGTCATTACCTCTGGAGTTTGGACTGCTTGTTGAGCAACTTGTTTTGCCTTTTCTTCGTTTGCCTTATCTAATTCATTCTTTCCACAAATCTTATCTGCTGCTTTTGATGCAAAATATGAACCTACAAAACCTCCGATTAAACCGCAAACTGTTCCAACTCCGGCTCCGATTGCTGTACCTACACCCGGAACAACAGAGCCAATCGCAGCTCCTATTGCAGCTCCGCCTTCTGCACCTGCGGCTTCACCTACTGCCCAACCGCCAACTGATGCAACTGTTTTTATTGCAGATTTACCTAATTGTTTTAAACCTTTTCCTACACCTAATTGTGCAAATGTAGGAATAACCTGTGTTACAAGTTCAACGCCACCTGCTATCATTGCAAATACGCCTGTGCCTTTTCCGCATTTTAGAAGGTTTCCAACTTTTGGGTGCTTAATCGCAACTCGTTCTAACGCAGTCATAAGTTTTGTTCCACCTGTAACTTTGCCTAAGAAATGTCCAATTTTGCCAAAAAATCCTGTTGGTTTTGTATCATGTGCTAATACTTTTCCCGTAAAGAATTTTCTATTTGCTGATTTTAATAGTTCCTGAGATTTTGCAGGATTTGCCTTTGATTTTTCTGCTAATCTTTTTGCTCGCATAAAACTTTGATATGCCTTTGGATTTTCCTTTGCTAATTGTGCAAGCTTTGTTTCATTCGGAATTCCTGATATAATTCTGTTTGCATTTGTTTCTGAATGAACAAGTTTCATTTTATTTGAAAAACCTTTTGTATTTTTAAATCTGTCAAATGATTCAAGCTCTGCTTTCTTTCTGTCAGCTACTGCTTTTTCAAACTTTGAAAGTTTTGCTTGTTTTTCTGATAATGTCTTAGCATCAAGTTTTCCTGAATTAATTTGATGACTTAAAACTTTTCTATGTCCATAATTCCATGCTTTTGGAACATATTGCATACCCAATGAAATTCCAGCCATCAAACCTAATCCGTCAAACATTCCCTCTTTTTGTTCAACAAGAGTTTGATTTTCGCCATATTTATAAACATTTTCCATATCTTTTTCTAATTGAGTATCATAAGTCGGTGCATAAGCTCTTGCCGGAATATTCTGAGCCATTTGCTGACCTCCGCCATATATACTTTGTTGTTCTTGAGAATATTGTTGTGGCACATTTGATTGTGCATAACTTTGATTCTGTGGTGAATATGGATTAAAACCTAAACCGTATGTCATATCTCTTTTTCCTCTTAGTTTATCCCCTTGGATATTTCTATCCCATATTTATATAAAGTCATGTTTTAGCTAATTATTTACTTTATTTCGAGGGATTGTTAACTTTTGTAACATGCATACGATAAATTGTATATATAAAGAAAAGCAACACCTATAAAATATAGGTGTTACTTTTCATGAAAGGAAATTTTTCCAAAATACTTATCTGTATCTAAATTATGCTTTCTTTTCGTCTGTTGCAGAAACTGCATCAGGAAGTTTAGCTAACTTATCCAAAGCTGCATTAACAGCTTGTTGAACAGAAGCATCTTTGTCCTTTTGAGCAAGAGTAAAGATTGTATTCAAATCTTTTTTGTACTCAGGACGTTGAACATAGCTTAATGAATCAATAGAGGCAGCTCTTACTGCAGGATTTGGATTACTCTTTAATTGTTCGACGATAACTGCCGCACCGGGAAGTTCTGTTAACGGAACAACTGTATTGTTCATTTTTTCTACATTATCACCATATACTTTTTGTAACATAGCAGTTGTGTAGATAGCATAAGTTTTATTTTGTTCAGCCTTTGCCTTATTTTGAGCATCAGCTTTAGTAGTATCAGCCTGAATAATATTTGTTAAGTTTGTCATAACATCAGGATCTAATAAATCCTTAGCTTGTTCAGGACTGTTTTGTACGGTATTAGCCATGTGTTCAAGAGCTTTTTCTTGAGCATCAAGGTCTGTACCTTTTAAATCTTTATTAAGTGAAGTTAAATCTAAGCTACTTGTTGAGGGGGGACATTCAGGTGCTTTAACCTCGACTTCTTGTGGAGCTGCAGCTGCTTGTGGAGCTGGAGTTGCAGGAGCTTTATCTGTTGTTGGAGCCGGAGCTGTCGGAACAATTACAGGAGCCGGAACTGCGGGAGCTTGTGCCTTTGTTGCAGTTGGTGTGTAAATTGACTGAGACGGTACTTCATAAACAGATTGTTTTGGAACTGAATAAATTGGTGCTGAGCAACATGCTTGAGCAGGAGCTTCGGGTTGTTGAGCTTGAGGAGCATTCACTGTCGGGTTGTTAACATCAATTTTCACGGCATTGTATGTACTTGCCAATTGAGGTTGTACTGTTGGAGTTTGCATAATTTTGTGTTTCCTTTCATTAGATTGCAACTATATTTTTCTTTATATCCCATTTAATAACCCTCAAGAAATTTTATTGCTAGTTTTTTCATTTTTTTTAATAAATTGTAACAATAAATCATGAAAACTGTCATTTTCACTATGTATAGACTATAATCTCTACTTGTAGGATAGCCGATGAATTTTAAAATTTACATTAATTATTTAAGAGAGGTTCTAACACTTTCTTTCCCAATGATGATGGGGAATTTGGGTGCTATGCTTATTGGTGCTGGTTCAGTACTCGTTGCGGCAAAGTATTCAACCGATACACTTGCGGCAATTAGTATTGCTAATTCTGTTATCAGTTGTATTGTAATTTTTGGAATAGGAATGTTAGCTGCGGTTTCTCCTGTACTTGCAAACAGGAGAGGTGAGAAAAAAAGTATTAAAAAATATTTTGTTCCTACCGTTGAATTTTCATTAGTTTTAGCATTTTTTGCAATGATAGTAATTCTTTTGAGCATTCCTTGCCTTGAACATGTCGGATTTGACCCTAAAATTATGCCGATGATAAAGCAGTTCATGTTCATTTCAGCATTTTCAACTTTCGGTGTATTTTTACAAATTGCTTTAAAAGAGTATTTACAAGCTTTTGAAATAGTTATGTTTCCAAATATGCTTGCTTTCGTAAGTGTTTTCCTTAATTTAATATTAAATTTTGCACTTGTTTTCGGGTGGGGAGGTTTACCTGCACTCGGAGTTAAAGGTCTTGCTATTGCGGACTTAATTATGAGATATTTTATGGGAATTACAATGCTGGTTTATTGCATGGTATTTATAAATATACATAATTATCATGAGAATAAATATTTTGTAAGCTTGCTTAAAATAGGTTTGCCTATTTCTTTTGCTATATTACTTGAATTTCTTGCATTTAATCTCGGAACAATTATTATGGGACATGTTGCAGGAGTTTACGCAGCCTGTCAGAATATTTTAGTTACAATAACTTCTATTACATTTATGATTCCGATGGCTATATCAAATGCTTTATCAGTTAAAGTCGGATTTGCAAACGGTGCAAAGAATTTTACAGATTTAATCAGATATTCTATAGTTGGAATTTTTGCATCTCTCTTATTTATGGGATTTTGCTCAATCCTTTTATGGAGCATGCCTAATCTTTGCATTAAAATCTTCAGTTCTGATACCAGTGTCCTAAAAATATGTGTACCAATCTTAATTGTCATTGGGTTTTATCAAATATTTGACGGATTACAAGTTTCTTTGGGCGGAATATTTAAAGGACTGAAAAAAACTAAATCTATAATGGTTGCAGACTTAGTTGCTTATTGGGTTGTTGGACTTCCGATAGGATTTATTCTTGCCTTCAAATATCACATGAATTTATACGGACTTTGGGTTGGACTTGCAATTTCAATTTTCACACTTAGCTTGTTCTTGTTAATTTTCCTTTTCAGAGCCTTGAAGAAAATAAATCCAAATATTAACAATTGAAAAAAGTATCTCCTTGTTTGATATATAATAAATTTTATGAATAATAACAATGATGAAAAAATTTGTAATGAAATAATTTATGGTAAAAATTCAGTTACCGAAGCTTTGATATCAGGTAATAGAGAAATAAACAAGATTTTAATATCAAAAACCATTCACACTGACGTAAAAATAAATAAAATAAAAGAACTTGCAAGTGAGAAAGGAATTATTTTTCAATTTGTAGGAAGAGAAAAGTTCAAGGATTACGAAGAGTTTAACCACCAAGGAATTATTGCACAGATTTCACCTATAAAATATACAGACTTAGATGACTTTTTAGAAAAGCCACATACAAACGATTCCATTGTTATTTTAGATGGAATAGAAGATTCACATAATCTTGGTGCAATAATAAGAACTTGTGTTTGTGCAGGAGTTGGTGCGGTAATGATACCGGCAAGAAGAAATGTTCAAATAAATTCTGTTGTGGAAAAAACCAGTGCAGGTGCAATAAATCATATTCCGATAATAAAAGTCAATAGTCTTGTTAGTGCTATTCAAAAAATGAAAAATGCGGACTGGTGGGTAATTGCAACTGATGCTTCAGCAAAAGATAATTATTATAATGTAAAATACAATGACATGAATTTTGCACTAATAATGGGAGCTGAGCATGCCGGAGTTTCTAAATCTTTACTAAAACAGTCTGATTTTATCGTAAAAATTCCAATGCAAAACGATTTTAATTCGCTTAATGTTTCTGCAGCATGTAGTGCAATAATCTTTGAATCAGTGCGTCAAAGAATGTCATAAATTTATAACTTGAAATGCTATAGGTTTAAAAATTGTAATTTTATGGCATATAATAATCAAAGGTATATTTTATGGAAAAAAGCGACGAAAAAATTTTTAAAACAAAAACCGCAAAAATTGAAGATGACACAGATACGGATATCACTATTGAGGATTTAGATGATGTAGTTGACGAAGACGATGATACATTATCTGTTCACAACAAAAAAACGGTTGAAGAGAACATATATTCTGACGATTCAATCAGAATATATTTGCAACAAATCGG
>JAGOIO010000041.1 GCA_017995595.1 bacterium
AAGCCATGTTGATAATGCTACCAGTCTTTTGTTTCATCATAACCGGAGTAATAGCATGAATAAAGTTGAATGCAGACTTCAGGTTCACATTAATAACCATATCCCATTGTTGTTCGCTCATACGCATCATCAAACCATCACGAGTGATACCAGCGTTATTAACAAGAATGTCTACACGACCGAAATCCTTAACAATCTCAGCAACAACATTAGCTGTATCTTCAAAGTTTGCAGCGTTAGAAGCATAACCTTTAGCTTTTACGCCTAAAGCTTCTATTTCTTTTTCTGTATTTTTAGCATTTTCATCAATAACCAGGTCAGTGAATGCAATATTTGCTCCTTCAGAAGCAAACTTCAAAGCAATTGCTTTACCGATACCGCGAGCAGCTCCGGTTACAATAGCTGTTTTTCCATCTAATAATCCCATAATAATTGTAATTTAATCGTTTATTTATTGATTGATTTCTTTTCTTTGCAATGCACCATAAACTAAATTGGTAACGTATTTCTTACGGACTTCCGCATCCAAATTACGCCCCAGATGGCCACTAATATATGGAACTTCTATTCCTTTCACACAATAATGAACTATATTAGCTGTAATGTTTACGTCATCGATCTGGAATACACCTTTCTCTTTTCCTTCAGCAAGAACAGCTCTTAAAAGTGCTATTTCCTTAGCATCAAATCTCCTTCGAACTCTTTCTACACGCCAGATATCACGAAAGAAATTAGCCTGCAAAGAGCCATTTCTGAAGACCACTTCTTTAATAGCATCCAAGCGAGTATAAATTAATTCTATTAGCTTCTCATCAGGGGAAATAGTCTTCTCTGCCACCCTTTTCATTGTTTCAGAAAGTATATCCAATTCAGATTCTACCACAGCAGAATAAATTTCATCTTTATTTTTGAAATAAGTATAAAGAGTACGTCGTCCTTTCTTAGATGCAAGGGCGATATCATTCATTGTAGTATTTTCAACTCCTGTTTGAGCGAAAAGCTGTCGAGCTACGTCTACTAGTTTAATTCTGGTTTTTGATACAGTCATAGGCTATACCTGCACATTATTGTTTTATTTGAGCAAAAGTAGTTCTTTTCTTCTTATTATACAAGAAAAGATTTACTAATTTAATTAATCGTGTTATTCAATAATCAATTCATACAACTAAAACAGAGCACTTTACGTTCAATTTTTATTATTATTGAAAATTTATTCTTAAAATAATTTGTTTTATAAGATAAAAGCAGTACTTTTGCACTCACAATATCGCGGAGTGGAGCAGTTGGTAGCTCGTTGGGCTCATAACCCAAAGGTCGTTCGTTCGAGTCGAGCCTCCGCAACTAAGTAAAGAGAATCAAGAAATTGGTTCTCTTTTTTCATTTATAGCCATATTCCAGGTCATACCAAAAAAACTGTGGGATCCGTATTTCAAGCTAAATAAGCTTATACCAAAAACCTATAGGATTTATATTTTAAGCAAAAATATTGCATAGTCTTAATATAAAGAATTTTATACCTCTTACACCTCATAATACAGCTCTAAAAGCCTTAATCTGACTGTGTTTTATCAATCATCCATTACGATGGACATTCTTAGAGTAAAGCTCATCCATTAAGCATTCATTTCTATATAATTACTAGCCAAGACATTCATAAAAACGGTTTATAGAAATCTAAAACACCGAACTAAGACAAATAGACCTAATCAGAAAACAACAATAAGGGAACTAACTATTAATAGAAATAGAACAAAAAACAAAAATATAAGAAGTTGATAATCCGATTATTACAAAATATTCATATAATAAACACATAAATAACTTGCTTTTTAAAATTAAAGTAGTACTTTTGCACTCACAACATCGCGGAGTGGAGCAGTTGGTAGCTCGTTGGGCTCATAACCCAAAGGTCGTTCGTTCGAGTCGAGCCTCCGCAACTAAGTAAAGAGAATCAAGAGATTGGTTCTCTTTTTTGTTTTTACTCCACAACATAGCATAAAGCAGAATCATTTTTTAAAAACCAACCATTTACTATGAATCCCGTTCAATTCCTAATTGGCCATAAATGCGATAAAATAAAATTTCCCGCACATGAATAGAAATAAGTGAATTACAAGAGAATAAGAAGGGAAGAAAAAGAGAATAAAAAAGTACAAAATACAAAACAAAAAACACAAAAAAGCATCTGATAATCAATGATTATCAAACACAAAGTATTAAAGCAGCCACAAAAATATAGCCACAGAGAAAGATATAAAAAGTGCTACTAACAAATAGCTAAATAGAAAAAAGCCCTATATAGCTCAAGATATAGATACAATCTATAGAGAAAAAAGATCTGAATAAAAAACTAGAGTTATAGGTGCACAAGATATATTGTCTGCTATCAAATAACAAACAACATAAAAAGCACAACTATTTTATGAAGAAGCAGAAATAAAAAATCTGCTTCTTCATAAATATATTATTCTAGCTATTTCTTTTTCTTTGAGCCACTTAAGCCATCAAGGGCTTTAAGAGCAGTTGAGTTCCCAGGCTCTATCTTCAGAATTTTATTCCAATACCCTTTGGAAGTTTCATATTCGCTGGCATTCTTACTTTTTTCTCCAGCTACCAAATGGTAAAATCCTAAATAACTATAGCATTCTATAAGAACCGGATTATAGCGAGGATCATTTTTTGCTAAACAAATTTCGACAGTTTTTTCGTAATATGGTTTAGCTAAACCTTTTGTTGCTTCCGGATCTAAGTTAGAGTTTGCTCTTGCTCTCCAGCAATTACCTCTATAATTATCTGGCTCCATTTCGGCAACTTTAGTAAAAATACTATCAGCCTTCAATAAAGAAGAAGTTTTTATATTTGGAAGAATACCATCAGTATTTGCATATGAATAATATTTCTTACCCAATTCTACTAACTGATCAGCACTAGGTTTTGAAACATTACCTAAATATTTCTCATATGACTTTATAGCATTTACAGGATCTCCAGCCTGTTCGTAAAAACCAGAAATTGTAGATAAAAGATCAATTTTAGTAGTATCTGCTTCAATGGCTTTTTCAAAAGAAGCTATTGCTTCTGGATATTTTTTCTTTTCAGCTAATATGGTACCATTGTATGTATAATCAAAATATGAGAACTGAGCATCTTTTGATTTATTGAAGAAATTATCTGCAGCTACGGTGGCATCATCAAATTTCTTAAGCTCTACATTATTATACATTGCCAAACGGTTGAAAGCAGGATCCTGAGCATTAAGCTTCAAACCCATTTGCGCAATTTCTAAAGACTTGTTATAATCTTTATTTAAGAAAAGTGTCATAGCATATTGCTTCAAATCGTCAGAATCATAATTTCCTGAAGCGATATACTCTCCATAATATTTTGCAGCATTGTCAAAGTCATTTTTAGCATAGTAAAGATCAGCTAATTCTTTGTTAGCAAGAGAGAAATTAGGTTCTTGTGTTTTAAGACGACCTAACATTTCAACTGCTAAAGCTTGATTCACATCACGATATGCACGAGCATACTTAACATAAGCTTCACGACAATTTGCATCAAACAAAATAGCTTGTTCATACATGCTACAAGCCTGACCTGCATCTTTTTTAGATTCGAAAATATCACCAGCAAAAACAAAAACAGGTGCATACTTTCTTGTTATTTTCTGTGCTCTTTCCAGATAATCATTTGCGGCTAAATGCTCGCCATTTTCTAAATAAGCACGTCCAGCTTCCAAAATAAGATCAACGTTCTTCTTATTTTTTCCTTTTAAAACATTCTCAATTGCATCTTTTGCTTGAACAGCATTTGATTTAATCTGCAACTTTGCTAAACCAATATTATTCAAAGCACTCACAGCATCTAATGACAAGCCTTTTTTATAGTAGTATAAAGCAGAGTCATTCTTGCTCTCTCCAAAATAGACATTTCCTAAGAAGTAACAAGTTTCAGCAGAATTTGCAGAATTAGAATTCAATTCTTGAAACAATAGGACTTTAGCCTGTTTTTGGAAACCTGCCTTATAGAAAGAGATACCTTCACTATCCTTCGCTTGAAGTGGAGAAAAAGCAAAACTTGCTAAAAAGAGGATTGAAGAAAATATTAAGTTACATTTCATCACTTTGCAATTTTTAAATCAATAATTAGTATTCGTCTTTAACATTTACAATACGCACCGGTTGTGTTGCAGGAACCAAACCGGATTTAAGAATGATCATTTGTCCGCGATCTGAAGTTAAGAAATTAGCAAATCCCGAAGACAAACCTTGTCGAGGATCGTTAATTAACAAATATACTGCACGGTAAAAAGGATAATCGCCCAAAGCAATATAGGCTTGATAAGGTTTATAACTATTTGAACCATCTGCTATATTGTCTTTACTAACAGCCATTACCCGAACTTCCTTCTTAAAGGTTAAATTTGTTGTGTCATTTTTAGCACCTAACCAATTAACGCCAATAATCCCAATAGCATTCGGAGTTTTTGAAACATAATCAAAAACTTGAAGATTAGTCTTTTGAGCATTAATACCTTTAGATGCAAAAGGTTTTCCTAAACAAATAGAGTCCTTTGCAAAACGGACTGTACTTGAATTTGGATTATCGAAAACAATTTGAATATTACCCAATTTAGAATTTGGATAAATTTCTTTCCATTTAGTAATCTCACCAGTTAGTATCTTTCTAACCTGGCTTACAGTAATAAGAGAATCTGGATTTTGATTATTAGTAATCAAACCAATACCATCATAAGCCATTATAACTTCACGTGGGAAAAACTTACGACTATTAAAAGATTGAATTTCTTTAGAAGATAGTCTACGGGTGGAAATAACCAACCGTACACTATCTTTTAATAAACTATTTATAGCATCTACCTCACTACAATATTTAGGTTTTATATGAACCTCAGAATTAAGTCCTTCAAACACTGCAATTTCTTCTTCAAGAATAGGCTTAAAACCTTCATCAACAGCAACAGGAATTGTTCCCGATGTTAAAGTATCAGTCCACCCATCTTTTGGCTTATTATCTTTGCATGAACAAAGAAGCAAAAAGAATAATATTGGAATTAATTTGAAGAACTTCATCATTTTATTGTAATTTAAAGGTAATAGGCACTACATAATATACTGGAACGTTCACACCATTTTGTTTTCCAGGAATCCATCTAGGAAGAGTACGGATTACACGAAGAGCTTCTTTATCACAATAAGGATCCAAAGAACGCATTACTTGTGCATCTTTAACTTCACCAGTTTTAGAAACAACAAAACGAATATAAACTTTACCTTGAACACCATTTTCCTGAGAAATTGTTGGATATCTCAATTTATCGAAAATGTATTTCAAAAGTTCTGCCTCACCACCAGGGAACTGAGGCATCTGTTCTACAGCTGTATAAGGTTTTTCTTCTACTTCTTCTACAGGAGCCTGAGTTACAACTTGCTTAATTTCAGCAATGTCTTTACCATGTTCCTCATCGTTACCTTTAACGTCTGCAATAGAAATTGTTACCTTAGTTTCTTGCAATTCTTCCTGACTCTTCATTTCGTCTTCATCTCTAACTTCAGAGTCTTTCTTAATTACAGGAGCAACAAATTTCACAGAGCTCTTTAAAGGAGGAGGAGGAGGAGCGATTGGCTCAACCTTATTCAACTTTTTATCCTTTACTTCAGCTTCATCCAACTTAGATAAAGTAGTTACTTCAGTCATAACTTCTTTTTCTTCAGGAGTTGCCAATTTAATAAGTTCTGGTACAGCTACAAAGAATGCAGTCAAGAGAATGATAATCAGCATAGACCAATTATGTCTCTTTGGAGCATCCATACGCATTTTATATGCACCGTACCCTTTATTTCTTCCTTCGAATATTAAGTCACACCATTCTTCAGAAGCTAAATTAATTTTTGCCATTTTACTTTCTTGTTTTAGTGTTTAACTTAATTATTTGACACCTTGGGCAGTAGCTAATAAAGCTTTTTCGCCATCAGTGATAGGTACAATAACATACTTACTAATACAGCAAATCTGCATTTCGTCTAGAGCATCAATAAGATTTTTGTATGTTGATTTGTCTGCTGCTTTGATAATAACTGTAGGAGAACCTTTTTCTTCCTTAGCTTCAGCAATTTTTGCAGCACATTCTTCAGCAGAAATTTTCAAATCCTTTTTCTGTTGTTTCAAATCATTAACCTTCGCTACAATACTTCTGTTTTTGCTCAGAAGTAAGTCTCTTATACCAGTAGCAGTATAAGAAGTCGCTTGCAACAAAGAATTATCACCAGCTTTAAACTCACCTAGATAATAATAAACCTTATCGTTTTCACCAAGAACTAAAGTTACAGCTTGAGAAGCCTTAACTTTTGTTTGTTGAGATTCATCAACTTTATCATTTGTTGGCATACTTATTTCCATCGTTTGAGGTTTACTCAAAGATGTACAAAGCATGAAGAAAGTGATAAGCAACATGTTCATATCCACCATCGGCGTAAAGTCGACGCGGGTTTTCATTTTTTTCTGCTTTCCCTTTTTTCCTTTTCCGCTTTCTTTTTGTTCTACATCAGCGCTCATATTTCATCTATTTTTTTTCGGCTTCAACAGCTTTCAAAGAAGTAATCAGATTATATCTGTTTTCTTTAATGTCTTGAAGTGAATTCATAACTTTCTTAATTACAGAATAAGGAGTATTCTGGTCAGCTTTAATAGCAATACGTAGATCTGGATTCATGGAACGAGCAGCTTTTACCCATACTTTGAATTGATTATCAACACTATCTGTAGGTATACCTTGAGTTTTAAGAGCTTCATCCTGGTCTCTTTCAGGTAGATCTAAGAAAGTGCTCATTTTCTTCATCGGCACACCAAATGTGGTGTTCTTTCTGAAACTTTTAATTTGTTTAGGTGTAAATTTCACACCATATTGTTCTCCCACACTTACAAGTGTTTGTTCCATGTCATCTGGTTTATCCAGGGCCATAAATACTCTGCCTGCTGGATCGACAAGGATTGAGAGGACATTCTTTTCTGGAATTTTAATTTCAGAAACAGAACCTGGTGTCGTTACTTTTACTGGTTCCTTTTGTACGAAGGTTGATGTCAACATAAAAAAGGTCAAGAGCAATACAGTAACGTCACTCATCGCAGTCATATCGATGAAAGTTTCCTTTTTTGCAACTTTTACTTTAGCCATAAGTTATTTCTATTTTAAAAAATTTATTTACTGCTTATTTGTGAGAAGCTGCAAATGTCTGAACAATAGAGAAACCTACTTCGTCAAGGCTAAATGTTAATTTATCGATTTTGTTTGAATAATAGTTGTAAGAAATAACAGCTAAAGCACCAGTAGCAATACCACTAGCAGTGTTAATCAATGCTTCAGAGATACCTTGTGACAAAGCAGTAGAGTCAGCACCACCACCTGAAGACAAAGCAGCAAATGAACGGATCATACCGATTACAGTACCAAGAAGACCAAACAATGTACCTAAAGTAGTGATAGTTGCAATGATAGGAAGATTTTCAGTCATCATTGGCAATTCAAGAGCTGTAGCTTCTTCAAGTTCTTTTTGAATAGCTAATAACTTTTGTTCTTTACTTAAGCTAGCATCTTTTTCCATTTCATCATATTTAAGCAAAGTAGCACCTACTACATTAGCAACAGAACCTCTTTGTTTGTCACAAATAGCCTGAGCACCCTTAAGATCACCTTTTTCCAAAGCAGCTTTAATGTTTGCTACGAATTTAGTCAATGAACCTTTTCCATAAGCACTCTTAATAGCAATAAAACGCTCTACACTTAAAGACAACACTGTGAACATTAAAGTTAAGATAATAGGTACAATTATACCACCTTTGTGCATAGTACCTAAGAATTTACCAGGAAGAGGATGATTAGCAGGATCGTTATTCACAAAGTTTGAAGGATTACCTAATACAAAATGATAAATGCAAACTGCAATAATCAAACACGCAATGATAACAAGACCCGCGTTTTTAATACCTTTAACAGACGTTTTCTTAGATTTTTTTTGAGTAGTTTCCATAATAGTTTTTTTTAAACAATTTATTTTTAGAAATTAATAATTTTCACTTATATAACTTAACTTTAATATAAATTCATATAAAGCTGCAAAAAGCAATGTGCCATTTTTTTAATAATAGCATATTCCATTTACGACTAACGAATTTCTTTTTTTATTTATTTCATAGCATATAATAAATACCTAAAATTGTGTCTAAATAGCATTTACTGTCTAAACGTAAAACGTGCAACAAAAATAAGAACAAAATTGTTACTATGGTACGTTTTTACAATTTTTAATCAGTTTTTTTTAGAGTAAATAGATATTATACACCTAAATAGATAAAAATATATAACACTAAAGATATATTAGCAATTATAACATATTATATATCTGCATTTTGTTGCAAATATAATAACAAAAGTAATATATACATTATCAAATTAAAAATAAGTCTGTAAATAGATATTATTTTGCTAAAATTAATATTTTATATCTATTATCAATACTCTAATAAAACTTCATTTCTCTGATTAAGATGTCTTTTGTAACTATTTAGATAGTAGATTCTAATATTATTGCCAAAACCTTTGCCACACAATAATTTCAACTCTAAACACATTTAAACTATCATTGCTATATTATCGAGCAATAGTACTAAAAAAAAAACAATTAGTCAATAAATTGCTATACAAATTCAACAAATTTAATTCTAGATGACAATATATAAGCAATAATTACATTTATCTAAACTCAAAATCTAAGATATAAGATTAATTTGTTCTAATAATCAATTGATTTTCAAATGATTATTAAATAACTATATTCCCTCATAAAATTTATATATGCAAATAAAAACAGCAGCAATAATATTCAGCGTAACCAGAAAGGTTCATGTAATCAAAGAAGGTGAAATAGATGTATAGAGGGCTCACCCACTAAATATCGAGTGAACCGTATAGAGACGCATATACAACAAAAAAAGAGTCCCATTCAT
>JAGOIO010000182.1 GCA_017995595.1 bacterium
TCTTCTTTTGCTGATTATGCTTTACTTGATCAATCGCCATTTGATAGTAAAAAAAGTTATTAGCATGACTTTCTTCCGTCAATAAAAGGTAAATAATTTTCTTTCACCTTTTGAGAGTCAAAAGCGTTTTGGAAAACCTTAGACATAAATATTTCTAATAAATATAAAGTTCATTCTTTATTTTTTATATCGACGAACTTTTCTTATCCACCTTTTGATGGCAAAAGCTGAGGGAAAACCTCCGATTAGATATTTCTTTGCAAAACTCAGACTTTTTTTCCTTTAACTGTATAAAATTAAGTTTATATAAAGGCACTTAATTACTGTGGTAAACTAAAATAGTAGATAATGTACAAATATGAGGAGATTTATATGATTCCTATTTTAGATTTAACAAGACAATACAAGGAAATCGGTGAAGAAGCTGAAAAAGCTGTAGTTGAAGTTATGCGTTCCGGTCAATATATTTTGGGTAAGCATAACAAAGGTTTACAAGAAGAATTGGAAAAATTTATTGGTGTTAAGCATGCTGTTGCTTTGAACTCTGGTACTGATGCTCTTCATTTAGCTTTGAGAGCTTTAGATATCGGTGCCGGTGATGAAGTTATTACGACTGCTTTCACTTTTGTAGCTACTACTGAAGCTATTGGTATTGTTGGTGCTAAGCCTGTTTTCGTTGATATAGATAAAGATACTTTTAATTTAGATGCTGAAAAAATAGAAAATGCTATTACACCAAGAACAAAAGCAATTATTCCTGTTCACTTGTACGGTCAACCTGCTAATATGAAGGTTATTTGCGATATAGCAAAACGTCATAACTTGTTTGTAATTGAAGATTGCTGTCAAGCAATAAATGCTAAAATCGATGGTCAAATGGTTGGTACTTTTGGTGATATCGGTTGTTTCAGCTTCTTCCCTACTAAGAACTTAGGTGGTATGGGCGACGGTGGTTTGCTTGTTACTAATTCTGATGTTATTAATGACAGAGTTTTAGGACTTAGAAACCACGGTGGTTCAGTTAGATATCATCATGATGAAATAGGTGTTAACAGCCGTATGGACGAAATTCAAGCCGCTGTTTTAAGAATTAAATTGAAACACATTAACGATTGGACAGAAAAAAGACGTAAAAATGCTCAAAGATATAACGAGCTTTTTGCAAAATGTTCTGACATTCAAACTCCAAAAGAAATGGACAATACTTATTGTGTTTATCACCAATATACAGTTAAAATCCCTAACAGAGACGAAGTTCACAAAATGCTTCAAGAACGTGGAATAGGTGCTATGCTTTATTATCCGATTCCTTTGCATTTACAAAAAGTTCATAAATATTTGGGTGTAGGTGAAGGTTCTCTTCCTTATACAGAAGAAGATACTAAACTTGTTATCTCTCTTCCAATGTTCCCTGAACTTACTGCAGAAGAACAAAAAACTGTTGCTGATACATTGATTGAATGTGTTAACAAGTCAAAAGCTGTTGCTACTGTATAGTAATTGTATAAAATCAAAATAAATTCAAATAAAAAAGCGATTTTGTTTTAACAAAATCGCTTTTTTTTATTATTAAAATCTTTATTAACCCATAAGGTTAAGTTTTGAACCTGCAACTCCGCCGTTTACGTTCATTCCGCCTGAGCCGTAATTTGGTGTTAATTCTGAAAATTGTGCATAATTTGGCGTAAAGATACTGCCTTTTTGTTGTCCTGCACCTTCAGATTTTCCGGCAGATTGTCCGCCTGACGTTTTAATTGGTTGTATTGCCGTCAGTGCTTGCATATTATTGTTGTTATTAAATGGATTTATTCCGTTTAGTCCGTTCATAATATTACCTCTATACATTATATAAAACAAAATCGGACAAAAATTTGCGTAACTTTAGAAAATCGTTACAATCTTAATGATAAATATAATTTTTTGAAATGATGCAAAATTTTTGAATAAGAGTTAAACTCCAATTATGGACATACAGGTTTTATCGGAATATCTTGAATATCTTGATGCAGAACGTGGTTTGAGCGAAAATACAATATCGGCTTACGGTCGTGATTTGACTGCGTTTTTAGATTTATGCGAAAAAAATGGTGCATTAGAAATTCAAAATATTGAACGAGAGCAGGTTAATTTGTACATAATGGATTTGTATGAAAAAAAGTTTTCTCCTACAAGTGTTATGAGAAAAATTGCATCTCTTAGGGGCTTTTTTAAATGGCTTTGTGCAAATGAAATTTGTAAGAAAAATCCGACGGTAACTCTTGAACAGCCAAAAGTGCCGAAGCGTTTGCCAAAGGTTATGAGTGTTGCGGAAATAGAAGAAATTTTAACTGATAATCTTAATCCGTTAGAACGTGTAATTGTAGAGTTGTTATACGGGTGTGGGCTTCGTGTATCAGAACTCGTAAACTTAACTTTGAATAGTATTGATATGTCTGCAAGTTATTTGCGGTGTACAGGTAAAGGGTCAAAAGAAAGAATTGTACCTTTGGGTAAAAAAGCAAAGGAAGCTTTAAATATTTACTTTGATAAACGAGATTTTGCAGTTAAAAAATTCGATTTAGAAACAAAACGGCTTTTGGTTTCTGATAACGGAAAAATCTTGAACAGGCAAGATGTTTATACTTTTATCCATGAACATGGTAAAAAAATTCATAAAAATATTTCACCTCATACGTTAAGACACAGTTTTGCTACTCATTTGTTGGAAAATGGTGCAGATTTAAGAATCGTTCAGGAATTATTGGGGCATGCTGACGTTTCTACAACTCAACTTTACACGCATATTAGCAAAAAACGTTTA
>JAGOIO010000183.1 GCA_017995595.1 bacterium
ACAACAAAAATAAATTAAATGAAAATATTTTATTTAACCTTGGAAAGATTTATTATGAAAACAAAAACTTTAGCGAAGCAAAGAATATGTTTTCAGAATTAAAAGATATTAAACCTTCAGGCGAAGTAATGAACTATCTTGGATTATTTAAGTTAGAAGAAGGTAGTTACTCAAAAGCTATTGAATACTTTAATAAAGCAAAAGAATTTGATGATAAGAATTCAGAATATCTTTATAATTTAGCCTCTGCATATTTCTTGCAAGGCTGGTTTAAAGAGGCAGAAACCGTTTTTAAACTTACAATTAGTATTAATCCAAATGTTGAGAAATATCACCATTCTTTAGCATATTTATATTATCAAACTGAAAGATATGATATGGCTTTATTTGAACTTGATAGCGTAAATAAAGATAATAATGAAAATGAATTTGCAAAAGTAGTAAGGGCTATGATTATAGCAAAACAGGGCGATTTAATCGGTGCAAAAGACAGCTTAGAAAATTTTATTACAGCATACCCGCTGAATGATTTTGCATTTGAATCTCTAAGTAAAATTTATAAGGAATTATCTCAATATAAAGAAGCAAAAGATTCTATTGAACATGCACTTGTAATAAAACCTGAGTCATTAATATATTTAAGCGAATTAGTAGAATTAAATATAATTTTAAAAGAATATGATGAAGCAAAAATTCATATTGAAAAATTAATAGACATAAACGAAAATTTTGTTACGGCATATACGGCTTCTGCAAAAATAAATTATCTTCAAGAAGACTTTTCTTCACTTTATGACAATGCACAAAATATTATTGAACTTGATGAAAATTCACCGCAAGGCTATTTTTATAACGCAGTTGCATTATTTGAACAAGGAGATATAAATTTTGCATTTGAAAGTATGAAAAAAGCTATTTCACTAGATGCTTTAAATGCTGAATTATATATAAAAATGAGCGAATTTTACCAAAAAACAGGAGATATTAAAACCGCATTTCTTTGGGCAAAAGAAGCCGCTGACATAGAAAATAAATCATATCAATATAAATGGTTGTGTGCAAAACTTGCGATAGAAGTAAAAGATGAAAAGGAAGCATTACATTATTATTCTCTAGCATTTAGACTTGGCGGATTTGATGAAGCGTTGGCTTCTGAATATTCAATATACCTTGACTCTTTAGGAAAGCATAAACAGGCAAAAGCGATTAGAACCGTTTCAAAGAAAAATTTATTGACTACATAGAATTTGTCCTTAAATAAAAATAATGTTATATTAATATTATTCCGCAAATGTAGCATGAGTTCGTCAAAGATTAGAGGAAAATTATGAAAAAAATAAGTTTAATTTTTGCATTAGTTTTAGCATTTTCAACTTGTACAAACAACCTTGTATCAGCCAGCGAACAGCCTGTGCAATTTGACGGAATGCCACAAATGGACGGAAGCAGTATGGGAGGGCATGTTCCTCAAGGCTATACAGGGACAAGAAAAAGTACAAACTCTTTTAAAGATATGAGTCTTGCAAACCCTCTTTATCCTCCACAATATACGCCTGAGCATATTAAAACAATCAAAAATACTTATAGTGTTGTTGGCAAAAATGAAGTTTTTTACGTAGCTCTTGATATGCTAAAAGATACATGCGGAGACTTTTCAAGAAGAGCTATCCTGGGAAACAATTTGACCGGAAAACCTGTACGCATAGAATTTAAAGACTTATCATCAATCAGCAAAAATTACAGTAACTTTGATGCTCTTGGTTGGAAAAGAAAAGGACATTTATATATATATATAAATCAAAAGCATACAAATGCTCCAGCTATTGCACTTTCAGCATTGCTGGCTCACGAAGCTCTTCATCAGGACGAGTTAAATTCTCTTTCAGAAGAAACCTATGCTTGGACAATGGAAGCAGCAGTTTGGTGTCAACTTCTAGACTTGTATCCTCACTATTCAATTCCTGTACAAGCCCTTGTTCAAAGAGAAAATACGCTTAAAACTTTATTTAAAAAAGGAAATTACACTAATAGATATATAAAAAAAACTGTATATTCAAACAGCGGTTACAGAAATTTGCCTGAAACTTCACCGGGATTTGATACCAGCTTGTAATTTCTAATTTGTCAAAAAGTTTTTTATGCTAACAAGTTTTCAATTCGGCTATTGATAAAAAATCAAAATTGAGGTTAAATATTAAAGTACAAAAGAGAAGAGTGCCGATGAAAAAAAAGCAAATTTTAATTTTTATATTATTAGTTTTGTTTCTTGTTCTTTTTGATAATATTTTAATCAAAGGGTTCAATTCAAATTCTGATAAAATTTCTAGTGATGATTTAATAAACCACCGCCAAGTATCACCTCAAAAATTATTTGATGAATCTTGGTCAACTATAAAATCAAATTACTTAGAATCTGACTTGAATAAACAGAATTGGGAAAGATGGAAAAAACACTATGCCGGTAAAATTAAGACAGATGAAGATGCTACTGTTGCAATAAATACAATGTTAGCAAGTCTTGATGACCCATACTCAAGATACTTGAACAAAAAAGATTATGAATCACAAAATACTTCTATTGATTCTAAGATAATGGGTATTGGAGTTAACATTACCTCAATAAAGGGTGAAATCGTTGTTGTAAATACAATAGAAGGAACACCTGCTTATAAAGCCGGATTACAATCAAGAGATATAATTACAAAAGTAAATTCAAAAAATGTGAAAGGAATGCCTATTGCTGATGTTGCAACAATAGTCAGAGGTC
>JAGOIO010000042.1 GCA_017995595.1 bacterium
GTTAAGGAGTTGTTAAGAAAAGAATGAAAGCTTTAGTCCAACGAGTTAAGTCTGCAAGTGTTGAAATCAATGGGAAATTATTTTCTAAGATAAATGCAGGCATGCTTATTTTTTTAGGTGTGGAAAAAGATGACAAAATCGAGAATGCAGAAAATTTAGCAAAAAAAGTTGTAAAATTTAGAATTTTTGAAGATGAAAATGAAAAAATGAATTATTCAATTCTTGATACAAAAGGCGAAATCCTTGTGGTTTCACAATTTACATTGGCCGGAAATTGTGAGAAAGGAAATCGTCCAAGTTTTGAAAATGCAGCAAAACCTGAAATTGCAAATGAATTGTATGAACAGTTTGTAACTTATTTAAAAGCCTTTGGTATAAAGACAGAAACCGGAAAATTCCGTGCTATGATGAATGTTTCACTAATAAATGACGGTCCTGTAACATTTATGCTTGAAAAATAATTAAATATAGTTTATAATTATGAAGTAATTAAAAAAAGTACTTGCCAATATTTATTTTTGATTATAGAATAAGTAGCATAAATGTTTTAATAAGTATATAGAAAACCTGTTTGAGGAGTTTTTATTTAAGTTAGTTACGTTTTATTTGTATTATTTTTTTTAAGATTAAGAGATTAAGAGGCTTTAATTATGTATGTAAACAAATGCACCAAGTGTGGTTGCGAATTTGAAACCAAGAACCCCAAAAGAGTAATTTGTCCGAACTGTTTGTATCCGGATAAAAAGATGATAGTTTCATCAACAGATGCAAATTCAGAAGGTGCTGTTGAAAATCAAGCTCCACAAGCTGAAACACAGACACAGGAAAACTCTCAGCCACAACAAACTTATAATAGCTATTCTGCAGAGCCTCAACAACCTCAGCAACAACAGCAACAACAATTTTATTCTTATGGCGGTCGTCCTCAAAACGATTACCAAAGAAGAGATAATGGCGGATATAATCGCCAACAAGGCGGATATCAACGCAGAGACAATAACGGTGGTGGATACCAACACAGAGACGGTGGATATAATAGACCACAAGGTGATTACCAACGCAGAGATAACGGCGGATATCAACGCAGAGATAATAATGGTGGTGGATACCAACACAGAGACGGTGGGTATAATAGACCACAAGGTGATTACCAACGTAGAGATAACGGCGGATATAATCGTCCACAAGGTGATTATCAACGTAGAGACAATGGCGGATACCAACGCAGAGATAACAACGGCGGTGGATACCAACATAGAGACGGTGGGTATAATAGACCACAAGGCGGTTACCAACGTAGAGAAGGTGGATTTAACAGACCTCAAGGCGGTGGCTATAACCGTGGTGGATTTAATAACAGAGGCGGTGGAAGATTTAATAACCGTGGTGGCGGAAGACCTAATAATCGTCCTAGCAGACCTCTTTTGGTTAATAGAGAACAGTTGGAACAAATTGAGTTGTTGTATAAGGCTATGTTGCCTTTGCCAAACCCTGATGCACATGAAGTTATTGGTGCAAAAATTGGTTTGGAACCAAGAAAAGTTTTCTTTGGTATAAACCTTGTTCGTCAAAAGATGATGTTACCAAAGCTTCCATTCCCTAAACGTAAGCTTGCTATTTCACCTGAACAAATGTTTGCTATTCAAAATTTGTATCAACCTTTATTACCGTTGCCTCCAATAGGTTGCCATAAAATTATTGCGGCTCAACTTAAAATGGACGAATGGAGAGTTCACGTAGGTATTGGTTTAATAAGAGCTAAAATGGGACTTGACAGATGGAATCCTGATAGACCAGATGCTCCTGAAGAATTTAAAAAGGCTGCGGCTGAAGCAAAAGTGGCAAAAGCTGATTCTGATGAAGCTGTAGAAACAGAGGAAAAACCTGAAAAAGAGACAAAAAAAACTACGAGAAAATCTACAAAAGCTAAAAAAGCAGAAACTGTAGAGGAATCTCCTGCAGAAGTTTCAGAGGAAGAATCTGTTGAAGAAAAGCCTGAAAAGGAAGTTAAGAAAAAAACAACAAGAAAAACTTCTACAAGGACTAAAAAGACAAAGGAAGCTGAAGAAGTTAAGCCTGAAGAGACTACGGAAAAAGAATAGGTCTTTTTAATAATGGAAAAGTACGTTTCAGTTGGTAAAATCCTTAATTTTCATGGTATTCGAGGCGAAGCAAAAGTCGGGTATTCTAAAAATCAAGAAGATTTTTTATCTAACTTAAAAACTGTTTTTATAAAAAAAGACAGCAATTATGAAAAATTTGAAATTTCAGCAGTTCGATTTCAAAAAGGAACTGCTATTGTAAAATTCAATGGTATTGATGAAATTAATGATATAATTGAATACAAAGGTTGTTTGCTTTTTGTAGAAAAATCTTTTATTAGAGAAAATTTGAATGAAAACGAATTTTTGATAGATGAGTTAACAGGATTGGACGTTTTTGATACTGAGGGTAACAAGCTTGGTTTTGTAACCGGAGTGTCAAATAATGGTGCAAGTGATTTAATTTCTGTAAAAAGTAAGACAAAAAAAATATCATTAGTTCCGTTTGTTGATGCACTTGTACCTACAGTAGATTTAAAAAATAAAAAAATTATAGTAAATAATATAAAGGGGCTGATTGAATGAAATTCAGCGTTTTGACCCTTTTTCCAGAAATGGTAGAAAACTATTTTGGCTGTAGTATTATGAAACGAGCGGTCGAAAATGGCACTATTCAGGTAGAAGCTATAAATCCACGAGATTATACAGAGGACAAGCATAATAAAGTTGATGATACTCCATACGGCGGTGGAGCCGGAATGGTTTTGATGCCACAACCTTATGTTGATGCTTATGATGCGGTTGAAAAATGTGAAAATTGTTTGACGGTTATGATGACTCCTCAGGGTGAAACTTTTAATGATGAAATGTGTATTGATTTTGCAAAATACGAACAGTTAATTTTATTATGTGGTCATTATGAAGGCTTTGACGAGAGAATTAGAGATATTATAAAGCCAAAAGAAGTTTCTATCGGCGATTTTGTTTTAACAGGTGGTGAATTACCTGCGATGTGTTTGATTGATAGTGTTTCCAGAAAACTTGACGGTACATTGGGTAAGATAGAATCAGCTCAAACTGATAGCTTTGCTAATGGTTTACTTGAATATCCACAATATACAAGACCAAGGGAATACAAAGGGTTTAAAGTTCCTGAAGTCTTGTTAAACGGTAATCATGCAGAAATCGCAAAATTTAGAAAAGAGCAGAGCTTAAAACGTACAGAATTGAGAAGAAAAGACCTTTTTGATAAATATAAAAAATAGTTTTTCTATGATATTATGAAAAGAAGATTACTCTGTTAAGAATAAGGTAAAAGAAAAGATAAAAATATGAATATTAATGATGAATTTGAAGTAGAAATAGAAAAATTATCTAACTTAGGTTTTGGAATATCACATGTTGATGGAATGGTAATTTTTGTAGAAAATGCTTGTCCTGAAGATAAGCTAAAAGTAAAAATTACGCATGTTTCAAAGAATTATGCAAATGCAGAAATAGTTGAAATTATAAAACCGTCAGAGCATAGGATTGAACCAGAGTGTAAGATGCTAAAAGTTTGTGGTGGGTGTCAGCTTCAATTTATTGAATATGATTATCAGCTAAAATTGAAACAGCAGATTGTCAAAGATGCGATGCACAGTATTGCCGGAGCAGAAATTGAAGTTCGGGAAACTGTTTCAAGTCCTGAAAATTATCATTATAGACACAAAGTTCAATATCCTATTTCCCAAACAAAAACTTCCAGAAGAATTTTGGCAGGGTATTATAAACAAAAATCTCATGAAATCGTAAATATAAAGTATTGTCCGATTCAACCTGAAATTTGTGATGAAATAATTGAGTATGTAAGAAATACCGCCTTTAATTATGCAATTACAGGTTTTAATGAAAAGAAGCATGCTGGTGATTTAAGACATGTCGTTTTAAGAGTTTCAAAAGCAACAGGAAAAGTTTTGGTTACTTTGGTTGTAAATTCATCAAAAATGTTTGAAAAGTTGAAGGATTTTGCACAAGATATTTATGATAATTTTAAACTGGTAAGCGGAGTTTGTGTTAATTATAATCCCAAAAAGACAAATGTTATTATGGGTGATACTACAGAACTCGTTGCAGGTAAGGATTTTATAAAAGAAAGAATTGTTGATAAAACTTTTAGAATTGGTTCAAATACGTTTTTCCAAGTGAATCCGAACAGTGCTGAAAATATCTTTGAATTTGTAAAAAAACAAATAAAAGACGATTATGAAACGCCAAATGTTTTAGATGCGTATGCCGGAGTTACTACTTTTGGAATAACTGTTTCTGATATTGCAAAAAAAGTTGTAAGTGTCGAGGAGTGCAAAGAAGCAGTTGATTTTGCAGAAGAAACGATTAAATTAAACGAAATTGAAAATGTAGAACTTCATAATATGGATACAGCAATGTTTATGGAGAAAGAACTTAAGACAAAGAAACGTAAATTTGATGTTATAATTTTGGACCCTCCACGTAAAGGCTGTAGTGAAAAGAGTTTGGAACTGTCATTAAAATTATGCAGAGGTGAAATAATCTATGTAAGTTGTAATCCTGCAACACTTGCAAGAGATTTGAAGTACCTGATAGCAAATGGCGGTGAAGTTCAGTTTGTTCAACCATTCGATATGTTTCCACAGACATACCATGTGGAAAATGTTGCTGTTATAAAATTGAAAAATCAAGAACTTTAATTTTTATAGAAAAATTCATACTAACAGATGACCTCAAGACGAAAAAAATATGCGATGATTTCGTTATAGAATTAGGGATTTTAATACAAGAGGTGAAATTTTGAATTTAACAGCTATAGGTGCTTTACTTGCAGGCTTGGTTATGGTTTTTGTAACACAGAAGTTTGAGGGTGGAACATTAAGTGTTTTATTTCAACCAACAGCTATTTTTATAGTTTTGGGCGGAACATTTTGTGCATCTTTGTTGAATTTTAATTATGCTACTGTAAAAAATGCTTTTCACAATGCCTCTTCAATCTTTATAAAATCTGAAAACAATACAATGAAAGTTGTTGATGATATTATTCAACTTGCGTATTTTGCAAGGAAAAACGGACTTTTAGCACTTCAAGGTGTTTTAAATCAAGTACAGGATAATTTTTTGGCAAGAGGCTTGCAACTTGCGATAGATTTGAACAATCCGCAGTTGCTATATGATGTTTTATCTTCTGAAATTGCTTATGAAGAAGAGGAAGAACTGATTAATTCAAGGGTTTTTGAGGCACTTGGAGGCTATGCTCCTACATTTGGTATTGTAGGTGCGGTTATGGGTTTGATTCAGGTTATGGCTCATATTCAAGACTTGCATCTTTTGGGAACAGGTATTGCAACAGCTTTTGTCTCAACACTTTACGGTGTTGGCTTTGCAAACCTTATTTTACTTCCTATCGCAGGTAATTTAAAGCAAAAAACAAGAGAAAAAATTCTGCTAAAAGAAGTTATTCTACAAGGTATAGTCTCTATTCAGATGCAGGAAAGCCCTGCAATTATTGAGGAAAAGCTGGTTTCATATTTGAAATTCCATCACAAGAACAGGTAGTAAAATATAATGAACAATGAATATTATAACAATTCAAAAGACTATATAAATCGCTGGGTAATATCTTATGCGGATTTCGTAACAATGCTGTTAGCGTTGTTTGTTGTAATGTATGCAGTTTCTCAAATTGACAATAGCAAGTTGCAACAATTTCAAAGTAATTTGTCAAATACTTTTGTTGAAAATACTCAAAGTAAAAATGTAAAAAGATATCAAGAGAGAATAAGAGATAACTTAATAAATAATATGATGCAAAATGCAAGTACAAAGAGCGTCAATGATAATGATGCATTGGAAAGATTATTTGAAGATAATAATATTCCTCAATCAAAGACGCTAAAACTTATAAAAGGTAAAAATGGATTGACAATTAGAGTAAATAACGCTATGTTATTCGATAAGGGTAGTGCAGAAGTAAAACCCGAAGCAAAAAATACCTTAACAAAGATTACAAAAGTATTAACTAAAATAGATAATCCTGTTATAATAGAGGGGCATACGGATTCAACTCCGATAAAAGGTGGCAAATATCAATCAAATTGGGACTTGTCAACTGCGAGGGCTACAAATATAATATCTTATGTACTAAAAAACGGACAAATTCAACCAAAAAGAGTTTGTGCGGTTGGGTATGGTGAATACATGCCTATTGCAGATAATACTCTACTTAGTGGTAGAATGTTGAATAGAAGAGTTGATATAATGATTTTAAAAGGAAAAAATTAAGTCTGGAGATGAAACATGGCAAAACCAAATCAAGCAAAAGAAGTTAAACCAAAGACTGAAGACGGAGCTTCAAAAAATGCAGATGACGGCAATAAAAAACTAATCGTTACTAATTTAGCAACGACAGTTTTGATTTGTATGTTATTTATTACAATTAATTATGTACTATTATCGAGTCTTGTAAGTTCAAAACTTGGTTCAACCGCAACAACAGCAGATACCGCAGATGGAAATTCAGATGAGGAAAGCTCATCAGAAATTCAAAAAGGTATAATTTTAGATTTAGGCGATTTTGTCCTTAATCTGAGTGATACAAGCCCAAGAAAGTATTTAAAAGCAAATGTTGCTTTGGAAGTTTCAAGAACACCAAATGATCCTGATCCTACAGCTTCAGCATCAAAAGAAGGTGGTAAAGAGGGCGGAGAAAGCAAAGAAGGCGGTAAAGACGGTGCCGGAGGAACTCCTGTTGCTACAGAAATGGAGCAATATAAGCCTGCAATAAGAGATGCGATTATTACAACTTTATCAAGTAAAACTGCGGCTGAACTTTCAACTGTTGCCGGTAAAGAACTAGCAAAAGAACAGATTACAGAGTCTGTAAATGGATTATTCTCAGGCGAAAGACAAGTTATCAGAGTAAGCTTTGGACAGTTTATAATTCAGTAATGAGGGAAAATGGCTGACGAAACAAATGAAAATTTGAATATTGATGGTCAAACTGTTGATGGCAGTGATGTTTATAACCCTTATGCTGAAGGTAATGGCGAAGACGATTATAAAAAAGGGTATAAATTATACAATTTTAGAAGACCGGATAAGTTTTCTAAAGACCATTTACGAGCTTTGCAAGATATCCATAGGGAATTTTCAAGGCAAATTTCGCTTGTGTTAACGGCATATTTAAGAATGCACATTGATATTGATGTCGTTTCAACTGACCAATTAACTTATGATGAATTTATTCGTTCAATGCCATCACCAATTACAATAGGTATTTTTGAAATGAATCCATTGCCGGGGCAAGTTTTGCTTGGTGTAAGTTTTGAAGTTCTTTCTTGTATTGTTGACAGAATGTTAGGTGGTGTAGGTTTAGGCGAAAACAGGCAGAGAGAATTGACAGATATAGAAGAAGCTCTTGCTCGTAAAATCGTTGAAAGAATGGTTAAAACACTTGAAAGTACATGGAGTACGATTGTTCCTGTTCAGTCAGAAGTCGTTGGATTGGATAACAGTTATCAAATGATTCAAGTTGCGACTTCAGGTGAAATCGTAGCTTTGATTACTTTTGAAGTTCAAATTGCTGGAAAATATTTTGGATTGTTGAGTTTGTGCTTCCCTTACCCTGTTTTAGAAACTGTTTTGGGTCATTTAAGTACTCAACACATTTTCCAGACAAAAGGTATTGTTGCAACTACAGAAGAACGTCAAAAAATGATTCAAAAGTTGAATACGTCAATGGTTGATTTGAGTGTTCTATTTGGTTCTTGTGATTTAACAATGGGTGAGTTTATGGATATCAAAGAGGGTGATATAATTAAGCTTGACAATAAAACCTCCGAAGATTTAGTCGTTAAAATAAATCGTGAAAAGAAATTTTTTGCACGTCCGGGTACAGTAAAAAATAATGTCTGTGTTAAAATAACAGATAGATATACAGAAACCGCAGAATCTTTAAAAGGTTATATTTAGAGAAAAGGAGATTATAACAAATGCCTGAAGATGAAAATATACAAGAAAATGATGCAATTCAAGCTGATGCTGAAGTTTCCGAACCTAAAGATGCTCAAGCCGTTGATGCTTCAGAAGATGTTAATGACACAGTAGAAAATAATTCTGAGCCTAAGGCTTATGATTTTACAAATGCGGATTCTGAAGAAAAGACAGTTACCGTTCAACCTGTAAAATTTTCGTCTTTTGATAATACTACTCCTGTTCAAGGTGAAACAAACAAAAATCTTGATTTGTTAATGGATATCAAATTACAGTTGACAGTAGAATTAGGACGTGCGGAGCTTCCTATAAAGAAAGTTTTAGAGCTGACAAGAGGTTCAATTATCGAGTTGGAAAAAGTCGCCGGTGAACCGGTTGAACTTTATGCTAACGGTAAATTGGTTGCTCATGGTGAGGTCGTTGTAATTGAAGATAATTTTGGATTAAGAATAACAAGTATTACTGAACCTGATGAAAGACTTAAAGGAATAAAAGCTTAGATGATTCCTAGAACCCTTTATTTAAAAGGGTTTGTTTACAAAAGTACACTAATATTTGATTTTTCATTTTACATGTTTTAAAATGTAGTGAAATAATGTATGCCGGGTTGGAATTAAAAACTTACCGGCGGTAGAATATAAATTAAGGAGAAACTTAAAATGACATCAAAGAACTTTTTGTTTACTTCAGAATCAGTTACTGAAGGACACCCTGACAAGGTTTGCGACCAGATTTCAGACGCAATTTTGGACGAATTTCTAACGAAATGTCCAACATCTCGTGTTGC
>JAGOIO010000043.1 GCA_017995595.1 bacterium
CTAAATGTAATTAATTTGAGCGTATTGGCTAATTAATTAGTTAAAATCTTTAGTTAAATCCTTTTTTTACTTTTATTTCATCATCACAGACTTGTGCTATTGCACTTAGTTGCTTTTTGTATGTAAGGATTATTATCTCATCATTTTTAAATTCGTTATTATTTTTGATACTGTTTCCGACAAGAACTTTTTTTTGTTCTTCTTCTGTTATTTCATTTTCTTGTAAATCAAGTAATTCTATTGGATTTAGAAGGCGAGTTGTTACTTCATTAATAGAGTTTAGCTTTTCTAATTCGGTTGAATTCTCGATTCTCAATTTTCCGGCTTGTGTTCGTATAAGTCTTGAAAGATAAGCTCCGCATTCAAGTTCTTTTCCTATATCATGTGCCAGTGAGCGAATATATGTTCCTTTTGAACATTTTATCAAAATATTTGCAATCTGTTTTTCTTCATTAAAATCTTTTATCTCAAGTTTGAAAATTGTTACTTTTCTTGGTTCGATTTTGACATCTTCACCTTTTCTAGCGTACTCATAAAGCTTTTTACCGTTAACTTTAATTGCAGAGTATATCGGAGGTAGTTGTGAAATTTCGCCTCTGTAATGTTCAATGACATTTTCTAAATTCTTTTTTGTGATTCTTTTATCACTTTCAAAAACTGTTTTTCCATCAATGTCATAAGTATCTGTTGCTCGTCCAAATGAAACCTCTGCAACATACTCTTTATCATCATTTAAATATTCAATGAGTCTGGTAGCTTTACCTATTGCAATAGCTAAAACACCTTCGGCAAACGGGTCAAGCGTTCCTGAATGACCAATTTGTCTTACTTTTGTAACTTTACGTAGTACAGAAACTACATCGTGAGATGTTATTCCACGAGGTTTATAGACATTTAAAAAGCCAAATACCACTTATTTTATTTCTCCTCGAGAAATCTTGTTAATAAGTTCGGTAACTTTTGTACCACGTTCAATAGAATCGTCATATATAAATCTTAATTCAGGTGTAAGTCTTAGTCTTATTCGCTTTCCGACTTCGTATCTTACTTTTGCAGTATTCTGTTCGATGGCTTCGATAGTTTTCTTTTTGTTCTCTTCGTCATTTCCGAATACGCTGTAATAAACTTTTGCAAAAGAATTATCATGAGAAACTTCTACATCAACTATTGAAACAATCCCTGAAATTCTTGAATCTTTTATTTCTCGACGTAAAATGTCAGAGATTTCTCTCATCAATTCTTTTCTGACTCTTTCGTTTCTCAGTGTCATTTTAAAATCCTTTACTAATCTAAACTTACACGTTCAATTTCTTCTGTTGTAGAAACTTCAATAATATCACCTTCTAGGATATCATTAAATTTAACAAAAGAAATACCGCATTCATACCCTTGAACGACTTCTTTTACGTCGTCTTTGAATCTCTTTAATTGGTCGATTGTTCCTTCAAATACGGTCTTACCTTCTCTAACAACCTTAGCAGTTTTGCCCTTTTGAATTTTACCTTCAGTAACATAGCAACCTGCAATTTTAGTTGTCTTGCCGACTGTAAATATTTGTCTAACTTCTGCAGTCCCAAGAGAAACTTCCTTTATTTCAGGGTCAAGAAGAGATAACATTTTCTTTTCTAAGTCTTCAAGAATTTGATAAATGATATCATATTTCTTTATAACTACACCTTCTTTATCCGCTGCGGATTCGGCGTTTGTATCTTCTTTTACACCAAAGCCCAAGATAATGGCATTACTTGCTGAAGCAAGCATAACGTCGGCTTCAGAAATATCACCAACTCCAACGTGAATAAGTTTAGGCATAATTTCTTTTGACTCAAGTTGAGTTACAGCCTGGGCAACAGCTTCAGCTGAACCGTTTGTATTTGCTTTGATAATCAAGTTTAATTGAACGATGTCTTCATCACCTGCTGCTGATTCTCGTCTCATGTGAGCAGGAATCATTGCATCTAATCTTCTAGAACGTTCATTTTCTTTTCGTTCAGCAACAATTTCTTTCATTTTCTTTTCGTTACCGACAACTTCAAAATGGTCGCCAGCGGTTGGAACTTCACCTAATCCAAGTATTTCTACCGGTGTTGATGGCTCTGCTTTTTGAACTCTTTCTCCTGCATCAGAAAGTAATGCTCTGACACGTCCTCCGACATTTCCTACAACAAGGCAACTTCCTACTCTAAGCGTTCCGTTTTGAACAAGTAATGTTGCAACAGGACCTTTTCCTTTATCAAGATTTGCTTCAATAACAACACCTGATGCTGGAGCTTTAGGGTTTGCTCTTAAATCTGAAACATCTGCTAAAAGCAAAATATAATCAAGCAACTCATCTATACCTGTTCCATTTAAAGCTGAAACTTTTACCGTAATTGTGTCTCCGCCCCATTCTTCAGGAACAAGTCCGTGTTCTGTTAATTGTTGCAAAACTCTGTCAGGGTCTGCTCCCGGCTTATCAATTTTGTTTACAGCTACAATAATTGGTGTTTCTGCAGCTCTTGCGTGGTTTATTGCTTCTATTGTTTGAGGCATTATTCCGTCATCTGCTGCAACTACAAGTATTGCAATATCTGTAGCTTTTGCACCTCTGGCTCTCATCTCAGTAAATGCTTCGTGGCCCGGTGTATCCAAGAATACGATTTTTTTATCTTTAACATGAACTGAATATGCACCGATTGACTGTGTAATTCCACCGACTTCGGTTGCTACAATCTTGTGTTTTGAAGCTCTGATACTATCTAATAATGTAGTTTTACCATGGTCAACGTGTCCCATAATACTTACAACAGGAGCTCTTAATTTTAATAATTTTTTATCTACGGCTTGAAGTGCTTTTTGTTTTTCTTCCTTTTTAAGCTCTTCTTTCATAAAGGCTTCAACGTCTTCTTCAACAACTTCAAGTTCAAATTCTGCACAAACTTTTTTTATTACGTCAACATCAATAAGTTGGTTTACTGTTGCCATAATTCCGTTCAACATCAAAAATTTTATAATTTCTGCAGGGGTTTTTTGAATTTTTTCAGATAACTCACTAATTGACATAGGTTGTGTAACAACAACTTTTGTAATTGCCTCAGCTTCTTCTTCCTTGTGTAATTTTTTCTTATGTTTTTGAGCTGCAGCTTTTTCTAGTGAAATTCTTTCTTGCTCTTCTTCTTTTGAATGAAAGTCTTTACCTTTTTTCTTTTCAAATTTCTTTCTTGTTCCACTTTTGTCATAGATTTCTTGTGGAATAATTCTTCTTTCCAATGGCTTTTTATCGTCATTGGTTTTATTATCAGGACGTGGAGCTCCGGGTCTTCTGTTTCTGTCAAAACCACCCTCTACAGGCTTTCCATCTTGATTAAATCTTTTCTTAAACGGAGGTCTGCCGTTTCCATTATTTTGACCATTATTATTTCCGTTAAAACCGCCTTCTCTGCGGTCGTTATTAAAGCGAGGTCTTCTGTCTCCGTTGTTATTGTTAAATCTTGATGCCGGACGTTCATTACGTTCATGAAAATTCTGTGGACGGTCTGGTCGTTCAGGTCGTTCATTATTTAACGGTTTTTTAGGAGCTCTTCTGACAATTTCCAATTTATTGGGCTGATGTCTTACCACTTCTATTTTTGATGCAGGTTGTGCAGGCTTATGTACTGAAGTCGTTTTCTCAGCTCTTTCAATTCTTTCAGGTTTTTCAATCTTTTTAGCGACTTCTTTTGTAGTTTCTTTTTCTACTACTGTCGGTTTTGTGTCTGTATTCTTTGCTTTTTTTACAATAAAAGCTTTTGGTTTTTTAACTTCAATTTTTGAACCGTTTGCGATAAATTCTTTTAATCTTCTGACTTGGTCAGGAGTTACAGAGCTGGAATGTGTTTTGACCGGAATTGATAATGTTGCAAATTTAGCTAAAACCTCCTTGCTTGTAAGGTTTAACTCTTTTGCCAATTCATTTACTCTAATGTTTTCTACCGTCATATATTATTTCCAATCTGTATTTACTGTCTTATAATATCATAAATTTAATCCTTATGAATATTCTTTAACTTTTCTTCTAGTTCTTCTGATAAATTAGCTTTCAAAAATTTTTGCAACTTGTTTTTTTTAAAAGCATTTTTTATACACGTATCATTATAGCAAAGATATGCAGATCTGCCAAATATTTTTGAATTCGGGTTAATAAATACGTTACCCGTATTACTTTCTCGGGTAATTTTTATTAGCTCGTCTCGGTTTTTCATTTCGAAACAACCAATACATTTGCGTTGAATATCTTTTGTCATAAATTTACTTTATCACAAATGTTTTAGTGAGTAAAGTATAGTAAAAGAACCTTCAAAATATTTGTTTTGAAGGTTCTTAAAAAATCGTTTATTTGAATGAGCTTGTGTTATTTACGCATTAATTTCTGCTAATTTTTCAAGCTTTTTCTTTTGGTCAAATTCAACAAGCATGTCTAATAATTCGTCCATATCTCCGTCAATTACGGTATTAACATTTAAGTTTTGTCCGATTCTGTGGTCTGTTAAACGACCTTGAGGGAAGTTATATGTTCTTATACGTTCACTTCTATCACCTGTTCCGACTTGAGAACGTCTAAGGTCTGTTATTTCTTGAGTTTGTTTTTGAACTTCTAAATCATACAATTTAGCTTTCAAAATTTGCATTGCTCTTTCTTTGTTTTGAAGTTGAGAACGTTCTTCTGTACAGAAAATCATAATTCCTGTAGGTTTGTGGAATAATCTTGCGGCTGTTTCTACCTTGTTTACGTTCTGTCCGCCTGCACCACCTGAACGTGCTGTTGACATCTCTATATCTTCTGGTTTTATTTCTATTTCTACGTCATCAACTTCCGGCATAACTGCTACTGTTGCGGTTGATGTATGAACTCTTCCTTGTGATTCGGTTTGAGGTACACGCTGTACTCTATGAACTCCTGATTCGTATTTTAATCTTGAGTAAACGCTATCACCTTTTATTGATACAATAATTTCTGAAAAGCCTCCGGCTTCGCAATCTGTTTTACTCAAAATCTCTGTATTCCAACCCATTTTGTCTGCATATTTTGAGTACATTCTAAATAAATCGCCTGCAAAAATGTTTGCTTCATCTCCGCCTGCTCCGCCTCTTATTTCCAACATAATATCCTTGTCGTCCATTGGGTCTCTTGGCAATAGCAAAACTTTCATTTTTTCGTCGTATTCAGGTAATTTTGCTTCATGTGCTTCAATGTCAGCTCTTAAAAAGCCTTTCATCTCTTCGTCTTTTTCGGCTTTTAAAAGCTCTTTTGCATCATTAATCTCTTCTGTTGCATTCTTCCAAGCATGATAAAGCTCAACTGTCTCTTCCATCGCTTTTCTTTGTTTTGAAAGAGTTTTGAATTTTTCATAATCCTGTATTATTTCGGGTTTTGATAAAGTCTCACCCAATTCTACATATTTTTTTTCTATTTGCTCTATTTGAGCAATCATATCTTCCATAAGATTTTCCTTTATAAATTTATTGTCATACTTAAATTATATCAGGAAAATAAAATTCTGTCCTATATTCTCTGATATATGTGAAAAGCTCGAAATATTAATATTTCGAGCTTCTGAAATTATTTATTTAATTCTTCTTTTTTAGGCGTTCTACCGCAAGACTTTGCTTCATCACAAAATCCAAGGCTTTCGCATTTTGGAACAAGATAAGGCTTTAGCCAAGGCTCTTCTTTTGTGAGAGCTTCACACATTTTCTTAACCATTGTTCTTATTTCAAATTGTGCTCTTGTGCAAAGTCTTAAATTTGCTATGTGTATAAGTTCTCTCAAATTAAGGCTCATTACCAAGGCTGAAGAAGCTGCATTTGGCATTACAAATCTTGCATCTTCTGCAGGAATTCCGGCTTCAACAAATTCTTGATAGGTGTTTGATATTTCACTCATGAATTTTTCAAATTTTTCTTTTAATTCTTTATTTTTTTCAATAGTTGGCGGAATAATATAGTCAAATTGACCTTTTTCTTTAACGTATCTTTGAGATTTTTGTGAAAATGAAGCATGTCTGTGTCGTACAAGCTGATGTGTACAAGCTCTTGATACATTTGAAATGGCGAAACTTACTTGAATGTGTTCTATCGTAGAGTAATGCCCTGAAGCAACAACCTTACTTATCAGATTAAGCATTTTCTCATTGTCAACAGCTTTTTCATAAATATTTTCAGGACTATCTGCACTGTAACAAGTTCTGCAAGCTGTGTATATTGTCTTTAGCATATTTTCAGGTTTTGAAATAAGTTTTACCTGAGGTTCGTTTGTTCTTTCCATATCTTCTCCAAAAATATATTTCTAAATACAATTATAGCCCATTTCAAAAGATGGGCTATATTGTAAATTAAATAAAATTCGATTACTAAAAAAATCTGAAAATCTATTTCTTTTCGATTTTTTCGTATCTTTTCTTAAATCTTTCAACTCTACCTTCAGAGTCAAGAATCTTTTGTTGACCTGTATAGAATGGGTGGCAATTGTTGCAAATTTCAACGGTGATGTTTTCTTCAACAGAACCTGTTTCAATTTCGTTACCGCAAACACATTTTATAACGGTTTTCTTATAATCTGGGTGTATTCCTTCTTTCATGACTGTACCTTTCTTGTATTATAATTTATATTATCGGCTTAATTTTTTGTCCATAATTTAAGCACACTTATCGACAATATGAATTATAACCTCGTAAAGAAATAAGTGCAAGCATATTTTAATTTTAATTACAATAATGCTTAACACAAAGCAAAAAAATCTATATAGCCGATTTAAAATCGGTTAAAAATTTATCGATTTTCAAATACTATCTTTTTAGGCTTTTGAAATCAAAATTCACATCTTTTGGACCAAAGTTTACAACATCAGCATCATCTTGATTGTTAGTAGAGCCAAGATAAACTACACCTGATGAATTTTGTGAATTTAAGGCTTTTCCGGGCAAAGAATCAGTGTTTACCCAAGCTGAGTGATGTTGACTCTTGCACCCGACTGTGGTAATTCCAACTAAAAACAGTAATGCGAAAACGATAATAAGTATTTTGCTTTTCGGGATATTCATGATTGCTACCCTCTTATCTTTATTATTATAACTCTTTTTATAAATGTGTACAACACCCACATGGGCTAATTTTTATATTAATTATAATAATTGGGCAATAAAAAAGGTTGCGGTAATCACACACACAACCTAAAACACTCGAAATATAGTATAGGGTTTAAGAAAACTTTTCTTATGCGATTAAATCCATCGCATCGTCCTTTTCTTCAGCTTGTTTTTTCGGCTTAGTTACACTGCTTGAATAAAAAGGATTTGAACCGTTTTTGTCGTGTCCTGTGTTGAATGTCTTTACCAATGTATTCAATTTAGGAAATTGAAGAACTTTGTGTTCTTGTTGTACTGCATCTTCTTTTGCGATAGGTGCATTTTGAGCTATGCCTTGTGTTGATGCTTTTGATGCAACGCTATTTAGGTATGCTAGGCTTGAAACAGCTTTTGCACTAAGTTCAACGCCCATTCCTGCATTAAGCATTGATACTTGTTTTGCTGTGGCTGCATCTGTGTTGTATAGGTCTAAACCTAAATCTTGTCTTCTGAACTTTGTGAAATCAAAAGAGGTTGTTTGTGTTGATTGTGTGTTATTTGTTTTAGCAGCTGCTCTGTTAAAGATTTCTCTTGTAACATCTTTTAGTGCTGTTGAATCTATACCGCTTCCGAAATTTTGATTGTATGATACATTTAAACTCATATTGACGACCCTTTACCCTTTTGATTTTTAAACCCTAATCTTTGCTTGTACTATATTTATCGGCAAGGTTTGTCAAAACTTTAGAATTAAAGCTAGTTTGTTAAGAAATGTAAAAAGGCTTCCAAAGGAAAAGCTCCCCAAAAACTTGAGAGCCGTATTACAACCTTTAATATCCAAACATTGAATATTTTTTAGTAAAGGTCTAGTGTAAATGTTTACATATAAATATATTCGTTTTTTAGTTTTGCAAAAGCAATTTATAAATATAAAGAGACAGACAGTTTTGAAACATGGGACAAACAGTTTTGAAAATTTTAAATTTGCTCTTTTTTAGTTGGAAAATTTCTAAAACTGAATGTCGGACAAACAGTTTTGAAAATAATATTTATTTATACTTATTATTTATTACAAATAGAATCTAAATTATTTCCTGCCCAAAGAACTTTACCTATAATTTTTACAGAGTCGCAATCTAATGAAACATCGAACGGGTCGTAGGCTGGATTATCACTTTTAACCCTTATCTGATTATTTGGAAGCATTTGAATTCTTTTTACAAATAAAGAATTATTAATACTTACGACATAAATTCCGTCATTTTTAAATTCTGCACTTTTATCGGTTAAAATTAAGCTACCGTCTTTAATCATACTGTTAGGAGTATCCATTGAATCTCCTGTTACTGTAAATAAAACAAGTTCACTAATTGATGCAGGAATATTTTTCACTAACCATTTTTTAGCAAATGCAATGAAATCTTGGGTTGCATTTATTTCATCAATCAAAGTTCCATAACCCGCCGAAGTTTTTAAATCAATATGAGGTATAAATATAATATTATTAAAATCTAATTTTTCAGGTAGCGTGTAGTCTTCTTTGCTTTCATTATTTAAAAACATTTCGCCTTTTCCGAGAAGTAACCACATAGGGTTTGCATCATATATTGCAGTTAAACCTGACAAATAAGGAACTCCCGGTTGACGTTGCCCGTTTTCATAACCGTAAATTGTTTTGTCGGTTATTTTGTATCCTTTTTCAGTTAACAC
>JAGOIO010000044.1 GCA_017995595.1 bacterium
TATTTTACCTCAAGTAAAGACGTTAGATAAGAAGATTCAATACATTGATTTAAGATGGAAAGATGCGAATTACATTAAACTCAGTTAGTTTTTATTAGGTATTGAATAAACCGAATAATCTTTCTTTGATATCATCTTCATCAAGTTCTGATGTAATTTTGTTTAAATCCATAGCCATTTGGTAGAACTTTGCAGATTCTTCGTTTTTCCCTAGGGCTTGAAGCGAACGTCCTGCATTAAAATATGCTAACGTGTAGTTAGGATTAATTTCAATCGCTCTTTTGAAAAATGGAAGAGCTTGTTTTGGAGTCCCGATTCCATCAAGGTAAATAACACCTAAATTATTTTGTGCAATATCATAATCAGGATTTAAGTCAATGGCTTTAGTGTAAGCGACAATGGCTTCTTCAAGATAATCTTTTTCCCAAAGAGCAAGTCCTGTTTTTGAAAAAGCTCTATAGTCTGATGCATCAACACTTATCGCATCACAGTAGGCTCTAATTGCTTTATCTAAATCATTTTCTGCCATATAAACATCACCTAATGACATATAAATTTCAGCATTATCAGGGTCAAGTATTATTCCTGCTTGGAATGAGGCTATTGCAGCTTCATTGTTTTCACTTGCTTGTGCATAAATAGAACCTAATGCTTGGCAAACTAATGCGGTCCATTTCTTATCAGGGTTCAATTTTATAGCTTTTTGATAATATTCAATCGCATCATCATATAACTCTGCTTGTACAAATGCGTAGGCTAAAGCATTGTTATAGAAAGGATTTTCACTATCATTTTCCAGTGCAAGTTTAAATGCACAAATAGAGTGGACTTTATCTTCTTTCTTTAAATAAAGATGTCCTAATTCATAATAAATAGGAGCTTTGTCGGATTCTATTTCTAAAAGTTTATTGTAGCAATCTATTGATTCATCAACATTTTCAGGAAAAAACGTTTGGTTTACTGTTGCAAGTTTTACCAATGCTGTTCTGTTTTGAGGATTGGATTCTAAAACTCTCTTGTAGCAGTTAACTGCTTCGTCCATGTTTTCTTCTTTTACATAAATATCTGCGATTTTTTGATAAAAAAGCTCATTTTTTTCGGTTTTTATCGCACCTTTTTCATAAATTTTCTTCGCAAGATTATCTTTTTTTATTTTTTCTAAAAATTCACCGGCTTTTCTGTAAGAAAGTACCGAAAAATCTTCATTAAAGTTTTTGTAAATCATTTTAAGTGAGGCAAAATCCCAAAAAATCATGGCACTACCAGAAATAAGGTAGTATAAGCATCTTGCAAAATCGAAGAAGGAATGTTTTTCGTTAGCCATTTTTTGTAAAATCGAAAGGGATAAAATCAGTCTTGGTCTTGCTGAATTTATACCGCCTATTTTTATTGCACGCTTAAATTCTTTTTCTGCGGAATTGTAATCTTGAGCCATTTTTAAGAAATAACCTGTGTACATGTGTGCATTTAGGTTTTTGGGTGCAAGCGAAATAGCTTTTTTACATTGTTCAATTGCTGTTTGCAATCCAATTTGTCCGTTTTCCCATAAAAGGGTTGCTAATCTGTAATATGCATCAGGCATTCCCGGATCAAGTTTTATCGCATCAATGTAATACTCAATCGCAGTTTCTAAATCCTGACTTTGTAATTTTAATAAATATCTCTCGTGAGCTTCTCTGGCTCTTTCTAATGATTTTTTTGCTTTCTCAACATTTTCTGAAAAATTAGAACGATTAATCGTCTGTTCCAACATTATTATTTGACTCCGCCTATATGTGCAACTATATTTTCGTCGGCAAATAAATTTCTAACTTTACAAAACTTATAAATATCTCAACTACATGATGTAGAAAATTTGATTAAAATAGCAAAAAATATTTTTAGAAGTTTTTATATCCCAGTAAAAATGCCAATGTTGAGAAATGTAATACAAAATGTGTAATTCTTGACAAAATGAACATTTTGCTAATATCATGTATTATATAAGATATGGAGATATAGTATGAAGAGTTCTACATTAAGAAGATCAAATCTTTCTAAGGAAAAAATGGCAATGTTAGAAGAATTGTCAAGAAATAAAAAACAGTCTAACAAGCCGACACCAGATGTTTATGTTAGAAACAACAAGGAAAAAGAACTTGATGTTTTGTGGCAAAATTTTAGAGTTAACCAAAAAGAAGATAAATTCCCCGGAATTTATTTTATTACAGGTGTTATAGTTGGTGCAATAGCAACACTTGCTATTGTCGCTATTCTTGGGCTTTCATTTAGAAACGGAGATACTTCAGATTTTCAATTACCAATTAAATCAAAAGCTGAGAAAGCAAAATTGACATTTATTCCGTCAGATAAATCAACTCCTGAAGAAGCTTCAGCGAATGCAGGTGTTACAGGCATGACTGCTGATGCAAAAGGTAACCAAAATTATACTGTAAAAACAGGTGATACTTTAGAGGGTATTATTGTTAGATTTTATGGTAAATATGACCTTTCAAAAGTTGAAAAAATTAAGGTTGCGAATAAGTTAGCCGACCCTAATAATTTACAAATTGGTCAAAAATTAATTATTCCAATGGATTAATTATTTTAAAATTATAGAGAGAGAGGTGGAGTTCTTCATTTTTGATGAGTTTCACCTCTCTTTTTTACATGTTTAGAAATATTGCCAAAAAGATAAATAATGTTATTAAATTAGCTTTTTTATTTTATAATTATATTTAGATAAACAGGATGTAAAATGGAACTGGACAAAATAAGAAGCGTTGACCCTGAAGTAGCTGACGCTATAGAAAATGAATTAAAAAGACAACAAACTACGATTGAATTAATTGCAAGTGAAAATTTTACTTCTCCTGCGGTTATGGCGGCATGCGGAAGCGTTTTGACAAATAAATATGCTGAGGGTAAGCCACATAAAAGATTTTATAACGGGTGTGAGAATGTAGATGTAATTGAGGAATTAGCTCAAAAAAGAGCATGCGAGCTTTTTGGTGCAGAGCATGCTAATGTTCAACCACACAGTGGGGCTCAAGCAAATATGGCAGTGTTTATGTATGCACTAAAGCAAGGCGATAGTGTTATGGGTATGGACTTGTCAAATGGTGGACATCTTTCTCACGGTTCTCCTGTTAATTTTTCAGGAATGTATTTTAACGTAACAAGTTATGGCGTTGATGAAAATGGTTATATTGATTATGATGAAGTTCAAAAGCTTGCAGAACAATCAAAACCAAAGATGATTATATGCGGTGCAAGTAATTATTCTAAGATTATAGATTTTAAAAAGTTTAAAGAAATTGCGGATAGTGTTGGTGCATATTTGATGGCAGATATCGCACATATCGCAGCACTAGTAGCAGGCGGCGTTCACCCGTCTCCAGTTCCTTATGCGGACTTTGTTACAACTACAACACATAAATCATTGAGAGGTCCTCGTGGCGGAATTATTATGTGTAAAGAAGAACATGCAAAAGGTATTGATAAGGCAGTTTTCCCAGGTGTACAGGGTGGACCTCTTGAGCATATTATTGCAGGTAAGGCTATTGCTCTTAAAGCTGCTATGCAACCTGAGTTTAAAACTTATGCTGAACAAATAGTTAAAAATGCAAAGGCTCTTGCAAATGGCTTGATGGACGAGGCTATGGATATTGTTGGTGGGTGTACCGAAAATCACCTTATGACATTAGATTTGAGACGTACAGGTAAAACAGGAAAAGATATGGCAAATGTTTTGGAACGTGTCGGAATTACTGCTAATAAGAATACAGTGCCGAATGACCCTCAAAGTCCGTTTATTACCAGCGGAATAAGAATGGGAACGCCTGCTGTTACTACAAGAGGTTTTAAAGAAGATGATATGGTTGAAGTTGCGAAAATTATTGCATCTGCAATCTTTGCATCAGACAATGAAGTAGGTTTGAAGAATTTAAGAGAAAGGTCGCTTAAACTTTGTGAAGCGTACCCTCTTTATAAATAAGGAGATAGGACAATTATTATTAAGTTATCAGAGTCGCATGTTATAGGAGCTGTAATTTCATACATATTAGGTGTGTTTATTGTTCCATTTGTAATAGCTTTTTCTAAAGAAAAAGGATTGGTGGATTTGCCAAACGCAAGAAAAATCCATAAGATTCCAGTATCAAGACTTGGCGGTGTTGCTATTTGGTCAAGTACAATGTTGACATTCTTGTTCTTGGTTTTCTTGAGCTATTATCCATACGGAAGCTTGATTTCAGGCATTTTGTTGGGTGGTACTTTGATGTTCTTTTTAGGGCTTGTTGATGATGTTTATACTCTTAATGCAAAGTTTAAACTCGTAATTCAACTTGCTATTGCAACTTTGGTATATTTGTTAGGTATAAGATTTGATACAATGATAAATCCGTTAGGCGGAGTTATACATCTTGGTCATTTCTCTTATATATTTACGCTTTTGTGGATTGTAGGTATTAGTAATGCCGTTAATTTTATTGATGGTGTTGATGGACTTGCAGGTTCTGTTATTACCGTAAATTCTATTACTTTGGGTATAATTGCAGTTGCAATGGTTCCACCTAATCCGATTAGTGCCTTAATTGGATTTATTCTTGCAGGTTCTACGCTTGCATTTTTAACTTATAACTTTAACCCTGCAAAAATATTTATGGGTGATTCAGGGTCTTTGTTTGCAGGATTTTTGCTTGCAACTTTGTCTATAACCGGGGTTATGAAGTCTGCGGCTTTAGCAATTATTTTACCTTTTATTGTTCTTGCTGTACCTATTATTGATATTACTTATTCTTGCTTGAGACGTATTTCTAAAGGAAAATCTCCATTTATTGCAGATGCTGAGCATATTCACCATAAATTGTTGAAGGCTGGATTTTCTCAAAAGAAAACTGTTGCAATTTTAACTTCTGTTGCTATAGTAGCAGGTGCTATTGCAACATTATTTGCCGGTTCAATAAAGCATTATGTTATTTATATTATTGCATTAGTCTTTATTATGCTATTGTTGAATATTGTTAGCCTATTGACAAAAAAAGTTTAATATGATAGTATATTAAAAATTTTAGAGAGAGCAAATTTAATTTTGTTGTATCTCTGTTGAGTTACAAAATATTGTATATTAATTTATGCATAAGTTAAGTAAGGATTGTTGACTATGCCAATTATGGTAACAGAAAATAATACGAAAAAATCAGATTATGCAAACTCGATTTTATGTGGTGCTTCCCTAGGCTATTCTGCAAAATGGCTCATTCCTGTAATTTCTCCCGAAAAGCAAACTGCTGAGTACAAATACTTTTTATCGACTGTTAAGAAAAAAGCACTTGATGAAAAATATGAGTTATTAAATACATTAAAGAATAATAAAAATAATTATTCTTTAGCAAGAGATTATTATGATAAAAATGGAAATTCTGCATTTTCTTTTAAATCAATAAGAAAAATAGAGAATAAGAACTTAAAAGACCAAGTTTTGAGTATTGTTTCGCAATCCAATGCTGTGGCAAGAGATGCTCGTATGTCAGGAAGGTCTCAATTAAAGACTTTTACTAAGTCTATAAGACCTACAGCCGCATTTATTTTAATTGGTGCAGGAATTGCCTTTGTAATAGAAACAGTAAAGTCAATTTCATCTTCCATAAAAAATGACAAAATTTAGAAATGCCTAAATTTTTTTAATATTTAGTTAGAGTGCATTTTTGCCGTTTTTGTTATACATATTTGCACGAATGGGCTTCATTTCTGTAATTTTTTCTTTGTAATTGCCTTTTAGCAGTTCGCCAATAGACGAGTACAAAATCAAAAGAGCCTCTTGAATGTTTTTATCATTCATTGTAATCATATCGTTAGCTAATTCTTCGTTAGATAAAGCAAGTCTTGTCATATCTCTAAACCCGCTAGAAGCAAGTTTTAAAGCGAGCTTATTAGAACTTGCAGAAGCGAAAAGTCCTTGTGCAACAAGCATTGGCATGTGTGAAATCATTGCCGCAGACATGTCATGTTCTTTAGCTTTGCAAATAATAGGAAAAGCTTTCATTTCTTTGATTAAATCTGTAATTAAAGAAATATCTTCGTTATTAATTGGAGTTACAACCCATTTTGCATCTTCAAACAGTTCTTCAAAAGAATGATCAAAGCCGTTAAATTCTGTTCCGGCCATTGGGTGTGTAGGGACTAATTTGTAAGGTCTTTCTTTTTTTGTTACAAATTCTTTTAGACTTGAGACATCACAGACAACGCAATCTTTAGAAACGATGGTTTCAAGGTCGTCTAGAGTCTGTAGAACTTTATTCATAGGAGTACAAACGAAAACTATATTGCAATCTTTCAAATTTGTAATGCTATTTGAAACATTTTTGCTATATTTTCTAGCTTTAGCTATAGTTTCTAAAGAGCGAGTTGTAGCAAAAACATTATATTTTAAATTGCAAAGAGCTTTAAAAATTGAACCGCCAATTAGTCCAAGTCCTATTATTCCTATTTTCAAATCTTTATTCATATTTTGAATTTTACCTTTTTTTTTAAATTAAGTCAAGGAACTTCACATATTGAAAATTTCAACGATGTTAAAGACTCTGAACGCAGTAATATTGTTTTAGAAACCTGAAAACACAGATGCCCAAATAAATTTGCTTGACGATGGACTTGAAAAGCTCAGAAAAAGTGGTATAATATATGTAAATGTGAACAGAATAAGGAATGAACGTATGCTAAAAAATGCTACTATTACTGCATTATACCCATGGGGGGGGGGGTAAACTCTCTGAACGTAAGCCTTTTGGGTTGTCTAGAGCTTTTACGTTAGCAGAAGTATTAATTACTTTAGGCATTATCGGTATTGTTGCAGCGATGACAATTCCTACTTTAATTCAAAAAACTCAAAAACAACAAACAATTACTGCATTAAAAAAAGTTTATTCTTCTTTGCAACAAGCTGTAAAGCTTTCAGAAGTTGACAATGGCTCTATTGAGGATTGGGATTTTTCAACAGGTTCAAAGGTCTTTCTTGAAAATTATATTATTTCTTATGTTTCGCCTTTAAAAAAATGTTTTGTTGGTAGTGATATCTGTTGGAATCAGAAAAAAAATCTCAATGGCTCGCTTTCTTATGCTCAGTCTAATGGTATAGCCTTTATTCTTTCTGATGGGACACAAGTTTTATTTTGGCACGGTGTTGACTTCTACGAAGTTATTGTTGATATAAATGGCTTTAAATTACCAAATCAAATGGGAAAAGATGTTTTTGAATTGCAACTTGCAAAAACTCCTGCTACAAACCATACCCCAAATTTAATTTTTATAGGTAGTAATAAGACAAGAGAAGATATGATTGGAGCTAAAGACTCGAATAGTTGTAATAAGCTTGGTACAGGTCTTTTTTGTGGAGCATTGATTCAGCAAGACGGTTGGGAAATTAAAGACGACTATCCTTGGTAATCTGTTATTTTAGCATTGGTTTAAGATATTTTCCTGTATAAGAAGATTTTACTTTTGTGATTTCTTGAGGTGTTCCTTGAGCAACTATTTCTCCACCTGCATTTCCACCTTCAGGACCTAAATCAATTATATGGTCTGCTATTTTTATTAAATCCATATTATGTTCAATAATTAAAATAGTGTTTCCGTTATCTGCAAGCTTTTGTAAAATTTTTATAAGCTTGTCCAAATCAGCCCAATGAAGTCCGACAGACGGTTCATCAAGTAGATAAAGGGTTTTTCCTGTTGCTCGCTTGTTTAATTCTGTTGCAAGCTTAATTCTCTGTGCTTCTCCTCCAGAAAGTGTTGTTGCACTTTGTCCCAATTTTATATAATCCAAACCCACATTGTTTAATGTCTCTAATCTGGATTTTATCTTAGGGATATTTTCGAAAAATTCCAAAGCTTCTTTTACGCTCATATCAAGTACATCAGAAATAGTTTTACCTTTATATTTGACTTCCAAAGTCTCTCTATTGTATCTTTGACCTTTGCAAACGTCGCATTTAACGTAAACGTCAGATAGAAAGTTCATTTCAATTTTTAAAACGCCATCGCCCTTGCACGCTTCGCAACGTCCGCCCTTTACGTTAAAACTGAAACGTCCTGGTTTGTAGCCTCTTACTTTTGCTTCATTAGTCTTTGCAAAAAGTTCTCTTATATAGGTGAAAACATCTGTATAAGTTGCAGGATTTGACCTTGGCGTTCTGCCGATTGGTGATTGGTCAATATCAATAACTTTATCTATATTCTCGAAACCTGTAATTTCATCTACACCTTGTGGCTTTGGCTTGTTTCGTCTTAATTTATGAAGTGCGTATTGATAAACCAAGTCTTGCATTAATGATGATTTCCCTGAACCTGAAACCCCTGTTAAAACAACTATTTTACCTAAAGGTATATCAACATCAATGTTTTTTAAGTTGTTAAGATGTGCGTTTTTAACATGTAAAAATTCGCCATTACCTTCTCTTATTTTTTCAGGGATTGGAATAAATTTTTCTCCGCTCAAATATTGTCCGGTTAAGGATTTTTTGCAAGACATAATGTCGTCAATTGAACCTCGTGCAACAATGTGTCCGCCATTTACACCTGCTTTTGGTCCAATATCAACAATATAATTTGCATTTCGCATTGTTTCTTCATCATGTTCTACGACGATAAGTGTATTTCCGAGATTTCTCAATTTTATTAATGTCTGAATCAGCATAGAATTGTCTCTTTGATGAAGTCCGATTGATGGTTCATCTAAAACGTACAAAACACCTGATAATCCGCTTCCGATTTGAGTTGCAAGCCTTATTCTTTGTGCTTCTCC
>JAGOIO010000184.1 GCA_017995595.1 bacterium
TTTAAGACATTGAAACAGTATTGTTATAACTGGTTAAAGCATTAAAGACTTTTGTATTATAAGGAGTTTGAATATTATTTTCTTTACCGAGTCTTAAAATTTCACCGGCAAAGCTTTCAATTTCGGTTGGTTTGCCGTGTTCAATATCCTGAAGCATAGAAGGTTTACAATTAGAAGGAACTGTTGCGATATAATCAAGAGTATATTGTAAAAATTTATCAGAATTTTTTATCCCGATTGCATTTGCAACTTCAATAGCTTCTGACATAAGATTTATTGCAAATAATCTGACTTTGTTATTTTCATCTTTTAAAGCACCAAAAGTTTTTTTATAAATTGCAAGAGCTTGGTTTACACCAATATTTACAATTAATTTTTGCCATAATTCTGTTGTTATATCTTTTGAAATTCTGTAATCCAGATTTGCACTATTAAAGAATTTTTCTAGACTTTGAACTTTTTGTGAATAAGAGTTGTCAACTTCACCAAAAACTACTTTTCCAACTCCGTCAAAAGAAACAGAATTTCCGATTCTCATGCTTGAGTGTCCGATAAAAAATGCAGGTAAAACTTTATCTTGTCCGTATTTTTGAGCTAATACATTTTCACTTGTAATGCCGTTTAATAAAGAGAGTATAATAGTATTTTTGCCAACGTAATTTTTTATCATATCGGCAGTTTGAGAGAAATTTATAGATTTAGTAGCGACAATAATTAAATCAGCACAAAACCCTGAATCAGTGTCTAGCACAAGATTAAAGTCATAACGCTTGCTATTAAATATAATTCCGTTAGCTTTATATCTGTCAATCCTTGATTTATCAACAAGAACTGAAATGTTTGCGATTTCATTAAGTTTTACTGCATAAATTGTGCCAATAGCACCAAGTCCGAGAATAAGTACATTTTTAATTTCCATATTTCACCTACTGGCTTAACAAAGCCTTATCCAGTTTATTCTTATAAAACTCAGTGTTAATGTTTAATTTTTCCCCGATAGTTAGCAACATCATAATAAAATTTCTATCTGTGGATTTAGCAGATTTGTTCATTTTTTCAATTATTTCACCAAGCTCATGGAAGATTTTGTTATAGAAAATATTTTGAGCTTCAGAAACTTCAACTTTTAATTCAAGTTTTTCTATTGTATCAAAAACTTCTAAAACGACATCAGCCTGTTGTATTTCAAGAGTTTTTGCAAGTCTTGAAATATTTTGAGAAATTTTTTGCGAGAAAAGTTTACTTGTTAATGATTTATCGATTTCAATTCCAAGCTTTTTAGCCTCGGTATTAATGTCAACAGCTTGCTGAATAATATCGTGGTCGATAAACCCTGCGGAATGTACAATTAAGTCGTTAAATTGACGGCTCAAAGTGTAACCTGCTGAGATTTTAAATTCATCAGGAACTTTTAATCCCAAAGACTGCATGTGATAGATTGAAGATTTACCTTCTTCATACATTTCCTGATAAGTTTGAGCGAATTTTTTCATTTTGCCTTTCAACATAATTTGCAAAATTTTACGTCTTTCTTCAATAAAGATATCTTTAAGTGTAAAGTATTCACGTCCGAAATGCTCGTCAATCGCTCTGATAATTTCAGTCATAGGGGAAGAAATAAATGTTTTAAACAATTCTTTTTGAATGCTTAAATATTCACTATCATCACCAAATTCCCTTATCGCACAATGGAAATCTCCGTCTGCATATTGCATTAAAACAAACATAAGGTTTGATTTTTGCAAAGTTACTTTAGATTTTATTTCAATATGTCCGACAATTAGTTTTGAATTTCCTTTTTGAATTGTTTTGTAAGAGTCCTTTTTGACCGTATAGCAATAAACGTCCTCTTCGTCTTCAACTTCTTGATAAAGAGAAGAAATTGCCCATAAACTTGCAATTTGTTTAACAGTAACAATAGAAGGTTTTACAAATTTTTCAAAAATATCTTTACCTGTTCCATATTCAGGGAAATTACTTTTTGCTTCAGAAAGTATTTCTAAGAATTTTGTTTCAAGGTCTTTTGAAGTAAAGTTTTGAGCTAATTGCATAGCCCTAGCGGAATATTTCATAATTTGAGTTGTTTCAATACCGGAAATTTCAGAGAAGAACCAACCGCAACTTGTGTACATCAAAAGAGTTTGACGTTGAATTTCCAACAATTCCATAGCTCGAACTTTTTGTTCTTCAGATAAATCACTCAAGAAATTTTCTTTTTGGAATTTTTTAATTACAAGTTCGCTTCTGTCAAGAATAACATCAATATAGTTATTTCTGGCTTCCCATGGATTTTTGAAATATTTAACCCCTTCTTTATCATAAACAGCAGAAAGTTCATCTCTAAGGTAGTCAAGAGCATTTCTCAAAGGTTTTCTCCACTTTTGATTCCACCCCGGGTGTCCGCCTGTAGAGCAACCGCAATCTTCTTTCCATCGTCCAACACCGTGGAAACAACTCCAAGAAGAAGCTTGCTTGATATCAACTTCAAAATCACTTCTGTACTTGTCTAAATATTCTGCATAATTTGTGATTGTAAATCCTTCATCTTTTGCTCTAAGTCTTAGAACATAAGCAAGGGCCATATCTCCAAACTTTGTATGGTGTCCGTAACTTTCACCGTCAGTTGCGATATTTACTAATTGAGGATAGTCTCTTGCCTCAGAAATACCGTCTTTTAAACGCTTAATAAACTTATTTCCGTCTTTTAATAATTCGTCAAAAGCGACAGATTTTGAAAT
>JAGOIO010000045.1 GCA_017995595.1 bacterium
TATGAAAAATTGTGGAACTTCTGATGAAAGTTGTTATTCACTTATTGTTGGTGGTAGTGCTGCAAAAATAATACTTTCAGATGGCGTTATGATTTACTTTGCGACTCTAGATGCAAATTGTAGTATGTATTTGGGCTCAGGTTCTTTGGCTAATGGGTGTGCTTTTGCTGATGTTGATATAAACGGAAATAAAAAGCCAAACATTGGTGGTAAGGATATATTTAGTTTTTGGATTACCAAAAACGGCTTTGTTCCTTATGGAACTCCAAAACAAAAAGCAAATGATAGTGCAAGTGATCCTGTTTCTTTTGCACGGTGTGAACAAGATCATGGTGGTCGAGGTTGTGCTGCGTGGGTGATTTATAACGAGAATATGGATTACTTGCACTGCGACGGCTTGAGTTGGACTGGCAAAACTAAGTGCGATTAGGCTTTTGCACCTTTTGGTGGCAAAAGCGTTTTGGGAAAACCTTTGACCTAAATTTTTTTAATTATTACTAATATTCTTATCCACCTTTTTATGAAAAAAGCTGGAGGGAAAATCACCGACCAGATATTTCCTCGCTAATTCTTACTAAACTCAACAAGAAGCTAAGCGAACTCGCTTCACTCAAACAACCGCTTAGCTCTGCCGTTGTTTCGTTAAGTAATAATTGCTCAAAAATAAAAGGTCGGGAAACTGTTAGAATTTGAAAAATTCAACATTGTTTCAATTCGGTTCAATTCCCAAATAAAAAAGCACAAAAAAAATACCCCCGAACGGAATTGAACCGATGTTCCCAGAATGAAAATCTGGTATCCTAACCTCTAGATGACAGGGGCATCTCTAAGTGGCTTAAAATTTAGCCGTAACAACAATATACCAAGACCAAAATTAATTGTCAAGCATGTTTTTTCTTCAAATATAAATATTTAAAATTTCTTCATTAAATATGTTTTAACCTTGTTTATCAATATCTTTATATAATTGTTCCAAGGTTGATAATTTTTGGGCAAGTGAATTATCTTTCGTTGTACTGCCAAGTGCTTCGCCCATGACATCAGTTAATTTATATCCAAAGTCCATAGTGCCATCACCTGCGTATTGGTGTGTCATTTCATGTAGCCAAGTTGCAAGCATTTCAGAAAAAGTTGCATTTTCTAAATGCTTTTGGGCAACCCAATGCCCCTGATAGCCTTTATCATTTATAATAGCTTCTGCTAGGGTTGAATCTTGTTTCTCTATAACCGAGTTAAATACAAATTGAGGACATTGTGCATCTTTTGCTGATAAAAGCGGTTTTTCAATTATGTCTTCAACCATAATTCTTCCGTCTTCCGTTTTTATTCCGCTAAAATTAATGAAATTATTGTTTTTATTTATATTTAAAAGCTCACGCAAATCTGAACTATTTTCAAGCTTTACTGATTGAATAATCTCATTTTTATAATTATTTTTTATAGAATTTAGTACAATTTCTTTTGCTTCTTTTAAATCTTTTCCTGATATTGCATTTTGAATTTTTTCTAAATCCTTTTCATCTTTTACTAAATCTTTAAGCTTTGAATTTGTCTTTAATCTTACCCAAAAACTTGTATCGTTGCATAATGATAAAAATTTCTTGTCATCAATTTGAATATCCATTTTTGAAATTTTTTCTAAATTTTTACTTGTTACCAAGTTATTCATTCCTTGTTGAATTAATTGTACAGCCTTTCTAATGATTTTAATTTTTTTAACTTCAACTGGTGTCGGAGTAACAGAAGTATGTTTGCTAAGACTTGCAAGAACTTCATTTGCACTTGGCATTGCTATATATTTCAATTCACTGTCGCAAATCATATAGCCTTCGCTTCTTAAAAAGTTATCTATGTTCTCATTTTCAAGGTATTCACTTGCAACTTTAAGTCCATTAAAATCTATTCCAAGGTTTCTTGATGATGATTCTTCAATTAACCCATTTAAGAATGCTTTTGATGCAGTAGTTGTATTCTTTTTAAGTGGGTTTGTCTCTTTTTCCCAAATATCTTTTAGAGAAGAAATTGAGCTTGTTAATTCTTCATTAGTCATATTTTTTGCAAATGATTTAGAAAGCATTTTTATATCGTTGTTGTCTAAATAAGTTCTATCTCTACCGATATTAAAGCTTTTGTCAGGTTTTCTTTTAAATACTATTGTCATATCATCAACGTTATTTTCCCACTTGCCGTTATCGTTGTATTCAAAACGCTGAGTCATGTAGAGATTTCCTTTTTTACCTTTTCCAAGATATTTGAATGCGAAATCTTTGTTTTCAAAAGTAAAATTGTTGAAATCAGGGTTATGAGGGTGATAAAAATAGTCTTTTGCGTTGATTAATTTTTCAATAAAAGATTTATCTTTTGTATCAAATTCAATAAAATTTCCTTTTTCTTCGGGAACATTACAAATTTTTCTGGTCATCATAGCCGTTTTAACATTGTCGCTATTTCTTTCGTAAGTTATATTCCAGTCGGAACTTCCGTATTTTACGTAGGTTGTATCAAGCTTGTTAAGCATGCTGGCACTTATAACCTTAGAGCCTTCACCAAATCCACCGGCAGAATATAAGTCTCCGCTTTTTGTGCTGTCGCCTATATTTTTGATTTTGTCGTATGAATATGTGCTATCGCCAGAAATTCTAACTTTGTATTTATCGTGGATTTTTTGGATATCAAATTTCACACCTTCTAAAGTGTGTCCGTGTCCGTCATAGAAATTTTGCAATATATCTCTTGATATCTTTTCATCAGTCCAAGCTGTATTTGCACCGTAGGTAATTTTCATGTCGGTTTCTACAGTTTTGCCCAAGTCTTTAATCTGTTGTCCTGCAATCTTTGCATCTTCGCCTTGTTTTGAAATTGCACCACCTTCATTTGGAATTTCAAATTTAACTTTGCCGTTTAGTTTGAGTTTTTCTATCAAGTTGCTTGTTTTTAAATCGGATAACTCATTTGTCGGATTGGTCTTTACTGCGAAAGGCTTGTAGGCAATTCTGTTTTGGCATGATGTTGACCATTTATAACCGCTATATTCATTTTTCGGTATGTCAAAACTGTTGTATGGAAGTTTTCCGTCTTTTAAATCTTCTAAAACCTTATTCTTAAATTCGGTATCTGTAATATTCTTTTTGTTGTTTATTGAAAGTGCAGTATCTAATTTAAGCTTTAAGTCGCTTATACTTTTTGAAAGCTTTTCGTTTTGTTTTTTTATTTTTGCATTATTTTTTACTAAATTTTCAACTTTTGATGCTAATAAAGAAGCATCTTTTGGATAGTTAGTCGATAGTTTATAATATCTTAATCCAAAGGCAATAGCCGTAGCCGATGAGGCAACTGCTACAGTCCACGGTAAAATATTTTTCTTACTTTCATTTGAGCTTTCATTATTTTTAAAAGGTGGAGTTGCACCTTTAAAAGATTTTGTACAAACAGGGACTTGAAAGCCAATACGATTGACATTATAAATATTAGACATTAAACTTCTTGCTCACATTTACTACACACACCTATAAAGTATAAAGATGCTAAAAAATTTACTTAAATTAAAAAATAGTCTTAATAAAAAATAATATCTCTACATCGTAAAAATTAAATTTTGATTAAGCTTGTTGCAACTTTTGTAAGTTTTATGTATAGTAAAATAATCATGTAAGAATAGGAGCAATCATGTTTGAACGATTTACAGAAAAGGCAATAAAAGTAATAATGTTAGCTCAAGAAGAAGCAAGAAGGCTCGGACACAATTTTGTCGGAACTGAACAAGTTTTACTTGGTCTAATCGGTGAAGGTACCGGAATTGCCGCAAAAACTTTAAAGTCTATGGGTGTTAACCTAAAAGATGCAAGAATTGAAGTTGAAAAAATTATTGGCAGAGGTTCAGGATTTGTCGCTGTAGAAATTCCGTTTACACCTCGTGCAAAAAGAGTTTTAGAATTGTCTTGGGACGAAGCAAGACAGCTCGGACACAATTATATAGGTACAGAACACCTGCTTTTAGGTTTAATCCGTGAAGGCGAAGGTGTTGCGGCAAGAGTTTTAGAAAACCTTGGCGTTGATTTGAATAAAATTCGCAGTAATGTTGTTAAAATGTTGGGCGAGTCAAAACCTCAAGCTGTTTCTTCAGGAGCAGGAGTTTCTTCAAGTACGTCAAAAGCAAAAACTCCAAGTTTAGATGAGTTTGGTACAGATTTAACACTTGCGGCTCAGGAAATGCGTTTAGACCCTGTTATCGGTCGTGAAAAAGAAATTGAACGTGTAATTCAAATTTTAGCAAGAAGAACTAAAAATAATCCTGTTTTGCTTGGTGAACCAGGTGTTGGTAAAACTGCGGTTGCAGAAGGTCTTGCTATAAGAATTGTTAATGCCGAAGTTCCTGATATTTTGGACGGTAAAAAAGTTATTCAACTGGATATGGGACTTTTAGTTGCCGGTACAAAATATAGAGGTGAGTTTGAAGAACGTTTGAAAAAAATTATGGACGAAATCAGACAAGCCGGAAATGTTATTTTGGTAATTGATGAAATGCATACTTTGATAGGTGCCGGTGCTGCAGAAGGTGCTATTGATGCTGCTAACATATTGAAACCTGCTCTTTCTCGTGGAGAAATTCAGGTTATTGGTGCTACAACTCTTGATGAATACAGAAAATACGTTGAAAAAGATTCAGCTCTTGAAAGACGTTTCCAATCTGTAATTATTGATGAGCCTTCAATAGATGATACAATTCAAATATTGAAAGGTTTGAGACCAAAATATGAGGAACATCACAAGCTTATTATTTCTGATGAATCAATTGTAGCTGCTACAAAATTGTCAAGCAAATTTATTACTGATAGATTTTTGCCTGATAAAGCTATTGACGTAATTGATGAAGCAAGTTCGAAAGTTCGTTTGAAAGTAAGTACGCTTTCTCCAGAAGGAAAAGAACTTGATAAAGAGTTGCGTGAATTGATTAAAGAAAAAGAAGATGCAATAAGAAATCAAGAGTTCGAAAAAGCCTCTCAACTAAGAGATGACGAAGCTGATATGAAAGATAAAATCAGAGAAGTTTCTCAAAAATGGAGAGATGAGCATGATGCGAACAAACCTACTGTTACTGCTGAAAATGTTGCAGAAGTAATTGCAACAATGACAGGCGTTCCTGTTACAAAGCTTACAGAAGGCGAAAGCGAAAGATTGATGAAATTGGAAGAAACTTTGCATGCTAGAGTTATCGGACAAAGTGATGCAGTTGTTTCAATCTCTAAGGCTATCAGACGTGCAAGAGTTGGTTTAAAAAGCCCTGACAGACCAATCGGAAGTTTCATTTTCTCAGGTCCTACGGGTGTTGGTAAAACTGAACTTGCAAAAGCTTTGGCTGAAGCAATTTTTGGTTCAGAAGACAATATGATAAGAGTTGATATGTCAGAATTTATGGAAAAACATTCAACTGCAAAACTTATCGGTTCTCCTCCAGGATATGTAGGGTATGATGACGGAGGTCATTTGACTGAACTTATTAGAAAGAAACCTTATTCTGTTATATTGTTTGATGAAATCGAAAAAGCTCACCCTGATGTATTTAACATCATGTTGCAGATTTTAGACGATGGACGTTTGACTGATGCAAAAGGTCGTCATGTTAACTTCAAAAATACAGTTATCATTATGACTTCAAATGTCGGTGCAAGTATGATTACTACTCAAGGTAAACTTGGTTTCTCTACTGGCGATGATGAAAAGAAAGATAAGTACGAAAAGTTAAAAGAAACTGTTAATGAAGAATTGAAGAAGGCATTTAGACCTGAATTCTTGAACAGAATCGATGATATTATCGTATTCTCTCATCTTTCTAAGGAAGAAATCAGACAAATCGTTGATATTATGTTAAAAGATTTGTTTAAACGTCTTGAAGAAAGAGACCTTTCTATTGAAGTTACTGATGAAGTTAAGGATTTCCTTGCAAAAGACGGTTATTCTGAAACTTACGGTGCAAGACCACTTCGTAGATTAATTCAAAAGAAAATTGAAGATATCTTGGCTGAAGAAATTCTTACAAATAAATATTCAGCAGGTGATACAATTCTTTTGAAAATGGACGAAAAAGGTGAAAAAATTGCTTTTGAAAGAAAGCCTGCATCTCCATCTGATGATAAAAAGGACGAAGTAAAAGAAGAAGAGGCAAAAAATTAAATTTTGCGTTAAATATATAAAAATGGCATTCAAAAATTAAAAATTTGAATGCCTTTTTATATGTTAACAAATATATCTTTCTTGTGTGATATTGAAAAATATGGTAAAATACCTGTTGTAATTACAACATTGGCAAATGAGGATAAAATGAAAAAGAATATTATAATTTTGAGTGCAATAATATTTGTTGCTATCGCTTATAGATTTTTTGTAAGTGGTTTTGGTCAGATGATGCAGAGTAAAATGCAAGCTAAAGGAAGAGTTCCGAGTGTTTCTATTACAGAGATTCAGAATGCAAGAGTTCAGAAAAAATATGAAGCTCCCGGTAGAATTGTTTCAAAGTACAGAGTTGATGTAATGGCAAGAATTGAAGGGTATTTGGTACGAAGCTATTTTAGTGAAGGTGATTATGTTCATCAAGGACAAACTCTTTTTCAAATTGAACCTCAAGAATGGTCTTACGATTTGCAAAAAGCAAGAGCAACAGCTGCTACAACAAAAGCTCAATTAAATTATGCAAATAAGCAAACTCACAGATATTCAGAATTGGTTAAGAAAGATTATATTGCTCGTTCAGCCTATGATAGCCAAGCTTCAGAAAGAGATGCTCTAAGAGCACAACTTGCAATGAACCAAGCAGATATAAGAAATGCACAAAGAAATTTAAGTTATACAAGAGTAAAAGCTCCTGTTTCAGGTCAAGTCGGTATGATAAATGTAACGGTCGGAAACTATGTTAATTCTTCTGTAGGTGCTTTGACAACTATATTCAGTAAAAACCCAATGTATGTAACTTTCCCTCTTGATTCAAAGGCATATATGGAACTTGTTAGTACTGACGGTGCAAAATCAAAAAGAACTGTCGAGTTGTATTTCCCAACAGGTAAAAAATACGCATTAAACGGTATTCAGGATTTTAATGATAATAGTGTTGATGAGGGAACAGGTACGGTTACAATGAGAGCTACTTTCCCAAATCCAAACGGTGAATTAATGAATGGTGAATTCGTTAATGTAAAAATGAAATCTAAAAATTATACGAGTGTTCCAGTTGTTCCTCAAGTTGCAACAATGGAAAATCCACAAGGAAAATATGTTTATACTGTTGACAAGAACGGACTTGCTCAGATGACAATGATAAAAGTTGCAGGTGAGGACGGAGATAATTGGATTATTGAAAGTGGTTTAAAAATAGGTGATAAGGTTATAACAAGTGGGTTACAGAAAGTAGCTCCGGGACAACCTGTTAAAATCGCATCAGAAAAAGCTTCAAATAATAGTGCAAATACGCAAAAGAATAAAAAACACACAGGATTAATAAGGAAAATAGGTAAATGGCTTCATATCTTTTCATAAAACGACCAAAATTTGCGATAGTAATATCGTTAGTAATAATTTTAGCAGGTATAATTTCAATGATGTCATTACCATTGGAAGAATATCCGATGATTACACCGCCTCAGGTTGTTGTAAGTGCAAGTTACCCTGGTGCGAGTGCTGATGTTATAGAGGAAACTATTGCTCAACCGGTAGAAGCTCAGCTTAACGGTGTTGAAAATATGATTTATATGAGTTCTTCAAGTCAAGATGGTAGCTACTCTTTGAGATTATATTTTGCCATCGGAACCGATCCTGATATGGCTATAATTCACGTTCAAAACAGGCTTCAACTTGTTACACCAAGACTGCCTGAAACCGTAAGACGATATGGTTTGACGGTTGATAAGCGTGTCGGAGGTCCGGGACTTTTGATGATAAGTATTAATTCTCCGAATAATACCTATGATCCGCTTTATATTGCAAACTATGCTTCAATTTATATCAAAGATGAATTGGCGAGAATTAAGGGTGTAAGTAGTATTTCAGTATTTGGTTCTGCTGATTATTCAATGAGAATATGGCTAGATGCTACAAAAATGGCAAATCTTGGAGTTTCTGTAGATGATGTTAGTAATGCTATTCAACAACAGAATACACAGATTCCTGCAGGTGAATTAGGCGTAGAGCCAATTAAAAATAAGCAAATGATAAAACTTACTCTTCGAACTCACGGAAGATTAAAAGATGTTGAAGAATTTGAAAATATTATTGTCAAGTCAAACGCAGTCGGCGGTCAAATAAGGATTAAGGATATTGCAAAAGTTCAGCTTGGTGCTGAAAGCTATTCTTATTTCTCAAGGCTATCAGGTCAAAATACAGCTATGGTAGTTGTAAACCAACTTCCGGAAGCGAATGCTATAGATTTAGTTAAAAAAGTAAAAGCAAGAATGGCGGAACTTAGTAAATCAATGCCTTCAGGTATGGAATATGAAATTTCCAGAGATGAGACAGATTTCATAAGCGAGTCAATGACAGAGGTTGAGCATGCAATACTATTATCAATAGGTCTTGTTGTGCTTGTAACTTACTTGTTCTTAGGTTCTATGAGAGCCTCTTTAATTCCATTCTTTGCTATACCAGTATCATTGTTAGGTACATTTATTGTCCTTTCTTCGCTTGGAATGTCAATAAATATGTTGGTTTTATTCGGATTGGTTCTTGCTGTCGGACTGGTTGTTGATGATGCGATTGTTGTATTGGAAAATGC
>JAGOIO010000046.1 GCA_017995595.1 bacterium
CTCAAAAAGAAATTATTGAAGATATTTTAAATTCAACAAAATTTTTAAAAAATATGGTAGATAATTTTTTATGCAAAAGTAAGCTAGAAAACAATAAAATAGAACTTGTTAAAAAAATGTATTCACTAAATGATATAGCAAAATTATGTATGGAAACTGCAGAATACGTACTTACACCTAAAAATCAAAAGTTCAAATTTCAAGAATCAGAAAACAAAGTAACCGTACCAATAGATGCTCTTGAAATCACAAGAGTTGTCAATAATTTAATTGCAAACGCAAGTCAATACGCACCTGAAAACAGTATAATTGAAGTAAATGTATTTGCACAAAATGAAGAATTTGCTTGTATTTCCGTAAGAGATTATGGCAGAGGCATTGAACTTGAAAAGCAAAAGGATATTTTCGTCCAATACATGAGCTACGCTAAACAATATAAAAGAATAGGAACAGGTTTGGGACTTTATATTTCTAAAAAGATTGTTGAAGCTCATAACGGAGAAATTTCGGTTGAAAGCGAACTTGGAAAAGGAACAAAGATAACTATAAAATTACCGTTTAATGATATTTGTATAAGTTCAGATTAACATTATGTTTATATAAACTTTAAATTTAGCAATTTTTGTAAAAAATTTGTTTTTATATAAACATAGGAATACAAAAGGGAAAATTATGCCGGAATTTATAAAAAAAATTATATATTGGTTTTCCAAAAAGCAGATTGAATCAATAAAAAAACAATCTTACACTAAAAGGGTTAAACGAGCTAAATCAGCAAAAGCTCATTACAGCAACTCTACAACCAAAACAATATATACAAGTTCAGGTTCGCTAAAGCTTACAATGAAAACCGAAGAAAATAAAGCAAAATTAAAAGGTGAAATTGAAGCTATTTTAAGAAAGTATGGCAATAATGCAGATAAATTGCTAGAATACGTAAGCGAACACGGAACCCCTGTGTATAGGATTTCAAAAGCTAAATATTTATTAAAACAAATAAAATATGAAGATGGTTTTGTCGGTAAAACTTGTGGAATTAAAGCTCTCTATATAAACTTTATTGTTGGAATTTTTGCACAAAGGAAATTAAATATTTCAACAAAAGCCCCGGAAATGTTTATAATAGAAAAATGTGAACCTGACATTTACCATACACTACAACAATTTTACAAATGGTATTCAATGAAATTAAATCTTCCCGGATTTGATGAAGAATCACAACAGAATTTCCAAAAATTCTTAAAAGCAGGCAAAGATACAGAAATTAAAAAGCTTTCAGTTGATGAAATATTGGGATTAAAAGAAGCTATCGCAAGAGATGTTGAAGCAATTAACTTCGTAATTGATTTAGCGAAGTCAACAGTAGGAGCAAAACAAGCGATGGAAAGATTGCAAAACGGCTCTGCAACAGTTTAAAATTCATTTATATTGCGTTGTGTAAAAATTTACTTATTATTCCCATTCACTGTTCTTAATCTTTTTGACAAAGTCATGTATTTATTGTGTAATAGTAATGTGTGTTGAGATACAAAACACGTCAAATATTTGACCTTGGGTTTAGGAATATAAAATATACATGTATATAAAACAACTGGAAATAGATAACTTTAAATCATTCGCCAATAAAGTTACAATCCCATTTTTGAAAGGCTTTACCGCCGTTTCAGGGCCAAACGGTTCGGGAAAAAGTAATATTATTGACAGTATTTTGTTTGCACTTGGGCTTTCTACATCAAGAACACTTCGTGCTGAAAAGCTTTTCCACCTCATCTCTACTTATACAAAGAAAAATGAAGCTATTGTTAAAGTTACATTTTCAGAAACTGAGGACGGAAACGAGTTCTCTATTGCAAGAAGAATAAAAAAATCATCTCAAGGATATAACAGTATTTATTATCTGAATGACAAGGTCGTTACACTGACTGATGTCCATGCATTACTTGAAAAATATAATATCACTCCAAACAGTTATAACGTCGTTATGCAAGGTGATGTTACAAGCATAACTAATTGTTCACCACTTGAAAGACGAAGAATTTTGGACGAAATTGCAGGAGTTGCGGATTTTGACAGAAGAATTGAACAAGCAACCGCAGAGCTTGAAACCGTTGAGCAAAGAGTAGAAAAATCAACACTCATTTTGACAGAAGTCGATACAAGACTTGAACAATTGAAAGAAGAACGTGAAGTCGCTCTAAAATACCAAAAACTAAAAGAAGAAAAAGTCTCTCTTGAAAGCCAAATTAACACTGTTAAATTCTTTGATTTAAAAAGAAATTTGGAACAAGCTCATGCAAATATTCTTGATTTTACAAAAAAGAAAAAACAGGAAGAAGCAAAAACAAAAGATTTAGAAGAACGATTAAAACTTATAAAATCAAAGTATGAAAAGATTTCCGAACTTGTAAAAGAAAAGGGCGAAGCCCAACAAATTGAAATAAAAAAACAAGCAGAAGAAACAAAAGGTGCTATTGACAGAAAACAAACTGCAATAAATTACGCAGATAAACAAATTCAAGACGGATTAAAATATATAGAAAATTCCAAAAATGGTATAGAAGTTCAAAAGAAAAAAATCATCGACACAGAATTAAAAATCAATCTAAAAAAAGAGGAAATTAAAGGGATTGAGACTAATATTGCCGAGCAAAAAGCTCATTTAAAAAAGATTCTTGAAGAAATGACAGGCTTAAACCAAACCGCAGACCAACATATTGAAAGAAGAACAAGTTTAAGAAAAGAATATGAAGCACTTCAAGATAGCGAAAAAGAATTAATAAAAGAAAAATTACCGCTTGAATCAGAAATTCAAAACTTGCAAAAAGCTGTTAGAGAAGCAAAAGAAAACGTTGAAAAATTTGAAGAGTTTAAGTCAAATTTCACTTCTAACAAAGACTTAATCGCAACACAAGTAACTGAATTAAAAAGAGAAATGGACGATTTAAAAATCATTCAACAAAACACTCTTCACGATTTGGATACAACTAAAAACGAAATTGCAGACAATAATTATAATGCACAAATGATGTACAAAAAAGTTTCTTCTATGGAAGCACATAAGCTTGCAGCAGAAGAAGCAAACTTCGGACGAGCAGTAGAAACGGTTATGAATGCAAGGTTGCAAGGTGTACATGCTCCGCTTGTAAAACTGGGAAAAGTTGACAAAGAATATTCAACGGCTATGGAAGTTGCTATCGGTGGCAGAATGGCTCATATTGTCGTCGATGATGACCATGTAGCATCTGTTGCTATTGAACTGTTAAAATCTTCAAATGCAGGTCGTGCAACATTTTTACCTCTAAACAAGCTACGCAGATGTCCTTCAAAGCTTCCGTTGCCTAAAGATGACGGAGTTATTGACTATGCGATAAATTTAATTGATTTTGAAGATAAATACCTTGATGCTTTTTATTATGCAGCCGGAGATACTCTTGTTGTTGAGAATTTGGATTGTGCAAGAAAACTTACAGGAAAATACCGTGTCGTAACACTTGACGGTGAAATTATTGAAAAATCAGGTTCTATGACCGGTGGTTCAATCAGGAAAACCGGACTAAAATTCAGTCAAAACGACGATGAAGAACTTGAAAAAATAAAGTCTAAGATGAAAGAGCTTGAACAAAAATCAGCAACTTTAGAAAATAAACGCCTGACTTTAGAAAAAAAACTTGATGATGTCAGAACAAACTACTCAAATACAATGACTGAATACAATAAAGCCAATATGGAACTTAATAATTTGGTTAAAAATTCTGATGAACAGGAAAAGCTAATAAGTGAAAAAGTAGAATTTATAAACATTTCTGAACCTAAAATTAACGATATTAATAAAACTCTTGAAAAAATGGAAGAAAAACATATCGGAATTTCTGAAAAACTACAAGAAGTTCAAGCTAATATTGAAGATATTGAAAAATTAATCGATGACAGTGCTTTAAAAGAACTGAAAGAAAAAACTGAAAGTAGTGAATTTGAGATAAAAAGATTTACTACAAATTTGAATAATGCAAATAACGATATAGCAGAATTCGGCAGAGAAATTTCCTTCTTCAACAATTTGATAGAAACAAAGCAAGAAGAAATTGTAAATATTACTAAGAATAATAAAACACTTGAAGAAGATAAAGTTCGTTATGAAGCAGAAATAAAAGAATTAAAAGTAAAACTCGAGGCATTAGAAAAACAAATAGAAGAAATAGGCGAAAAGCTTGGAGAATTATTAAAACAAAGAGATACTATTAATAATGAACTTCTTGACGTTGAAAAAGAAAAACACTTAAAAGAATCTGACATAGAAAGAATCGCAGAACAAATCGAATCTTTCAAAGCTCGCAGACGAGAAATAGAGCCACAATTAGTTCAGGCAAAAGATGATTTGGAAAAAAGCGGAGTTGAAGTCGAAAAATTAGAACCGGTTACAACTTCAATTCAAGAAATAACGAGCAAAATAAGCAGATTAGAAAAGAAGATGGAAGAGTTGGGACTCGTTAACATGAGAGCGTTAACAGCTTATGATGAAGTATTGGCTCGCCAAACAGAATTAAGAACTCAAATTGAAACCTTGTCAGCTGAAAGAAAACAAATTCTTGAACGTATGCAAGGGTATGAACAGTTGAAAAAAGAAACCTTTATGAAAACATATTCAAGTATTAATGAAAGTTTTAAAGAGGTTTTCCACAGACTTTCAGAAGGAGAAGGAAGTTTGGTATTGGAAAATGAAGAAGATCCTTTATCAGGCGGACTTTCAATTGAGGCACAGCCTAGAGATAAAAAACTTCAAAGGCTTGAAAGTATGTCAGGTGGAGAAAAATCAATTACAGCACTTGCATTTGTGTTTGCAATACAAAATTATATGCCGGCACCTTTCTATGCACTTGATGAAGTTGATGCAAGTTTAGACTCATTAAATGTAGAAAAACTTGCAGAATTAATTAAATCTCAATCACTTAGCACTCAATTTGTTGTTGTAAGCCACAGAAAGCCAATGATAGACACAGCAAACAGAACAATAGGTGTTACACAAAAAGAAAAAGGAATTACTCAAGTTACAGGAGTAAAATTCAGAGATTAAGTGGTATAATAAGAACAAACAAAGTTACTTTAAGAAAAAATTTTTAAACATATAATCAGAAAAAGGGATAAAGAATGGCGGAGATAGATTACAGTTCAATAATAATGGAGAATACAGCAAAAGACTTGTCAAACGAACCGAAGCAAGAAGCTGAAAAAGAACTAGACGGTATTAAAATTCTTGTTGATATGGCAAAAACCGGAAAAGTTGACCCTTGGAATATTGATATCGTTGATATCACTGACAAATATCTTGCCCACATGTTTCAGATGAAAGCCCAAAACCTAAGACTAACTGGCAGAACTCTTCTTTTTGCAGCTGTTTTGTTAAGACTTAAATCAAATATTCTTGAAAATGTCGATATAAATGAATTTGACCAAGATGAAAACAGGTTTGATGATGAATATGACATAAATGATGATTACAGAGACGAAGAAGAAACAGTTCCGACAAATAATGTTGTCTCTATTGATGAAGCACTACAAAGAAGAACCAGCGTAAGATTAAATCGAAACCGTGTCGTAACTTTAAAAGATTTGATTCGTCAATTAGAATTTTACGAAATGATTGATAAAAAACAATCACTAAAAAATGCTCACGAAAGAGCAAAAAGAAGAGTTCGCTCTTACGCAAATTTCACCGCAGATGATATAATAAATATTGCACACGATGAATATATTGAAGAAGGCGTTGAAAAATTAAAACAAAATCTTGAACAAATTTTCACAAATGAAGAAAAAATCGAATTGAATCAACTTACATTACTTGGTATGGATAAAAGTTCAGCATATATTTCATTGTTGTTTTTGTGCGTTGAAAACCCTGAATACGAACTTTACCAAGAAGAATTTTACTCAGACCTTTATGTAGTAAAAGCAAAACCTCAAGAACAGGTTTCAGAAGAAATTGCATAAAATAGAACTTCAAAGTTTTTAAGTTTAAAATTCAAAGGATTTAGGATTAGAGAGAAATGGAACAACAAGAGTTAAAAGCAAGAATAGAAGCAGTTTTGTTCATAACAGCAAAAGCTATGGAAGTAAAAGACATAGCAGAAATTTTGGGAGCAGAATCAGAAGAAGTTGAACAAGCCCTACTTGAATTGATTATGGATTACTCAGCACGTGAAGGTGCTTTGGAAATTGATGATGAAAACGGCTATATTTTACAAGTAAAAACAGAATTTATGGACATAGTTGAAAAGCTTTGTCCTGTTGAACTTGCTCCTGCGGTTTTAAAAACCCTTACAGTTATTGCGATAAAAGAACCAATCAGACAAGCTTATTTAAAAGAACTTAGAGGTTCAACAGCCTATGACCATGTCAAAGAGCTAGTTGAGAAAGGTTTGATTTCCAGAAACAAAGATAAAAACGGACGTTCATTTAATTTAAAAACGACATCTAAATTTGCAGAATATTTTAAATTAAAAGGTGATACCCAAGCATTAGCAAAGATTTTGGATATTGAAAAGAAGGGATTAAAAGATAATGGAAAAGAAGATATCAGCAGTGAAAACGACGAGCAACAAGAGCAACTCGAACAAGAAGAAGAATAATAAACGATTAACTGCATTACTAACTATATTTTTTATTTTAGCATTTTTACTTGTTGTTGAAAAATTATTTCCTTCAATTTCATACACAATGGGTGTAAGTAATTATAACAAAGGCAATTATTCAGAAGCTTACAATAATTTCAAAATCGCAGTTGAAGCAAATCCTAAAAACAGAGATTACAGATACTACCTTGTAGAATCAATGACAAAATTATCTCCGACACTAGATATTCAAAAAGAAATGTATGACATTTCACAAAAGAATTACGCAGATAGTGCAGATTTAATCGCAGACAGGCAGATTGAACTTTGGAGAAACAGAATTTCATTAAATAGTGGTGAAAATTTTATAGAACAAGCACCTTTTAATGACAGAATTTTAAGATGGGATACTACTAAACTACCTATCAAAGTTTATATAAAGCGTTCTACAAGTGCCGCAGGATATTTTACACCACAAATTCAAAAGGCTTTTCTACAATGGCAAGCTTCTACAGAAAATATTGTAAATTTTTCATTTGTTAATGACGAAGCAAACGCAAATATTGTCGTAGAAATTCTTGCAAGAAACGGCGGGCAAAACTGCGTAGATGATAATTGCAAATATACTATCGCATATACAACACCTGAAGTAAGCGGGGACAGATTAAAGAAAATGAATATGAAGTTTTACGCAACAGATAACTTCGGAAAAGCATTTTCACAAAGAGAAGTTTATAATACAGCCCTGCACGAAGCAGGACACGCACTTGGAATTATGGGACACAGTTATAATAAAGATGACGTTATGTATATGGAAAATAACGCTGACAAGATTAATGACAGATTTAAAAGCGATTTTCAACTTATATCACCAAGAGATGTAAATACTTTAAAACTATTATACAAACTCATTCCTGACGTAACAAATACAGATTTAGAAGAATTTAATACAAGTCATCAAATATATGCACCAATTTTGCTCGGTGATGACAAAACTGTAAATTCCAGAAAGCTTTTAGAAGCAGAAAATTATGTGAACGCAGCACCTCAACTTCCAAACGGTTATATTGATATGGCTGCGGCTTATGCAGAAAGCAAACAATATAACAATGCCTTACAAACTTTGAATAAGGCTTTTGAACTTTGCTCAAATGACGATGAACGCTATGTCGTTTATTACAACATGGCAGTTATCTACATGCAAATAGAAGCTTGGGAAAGTGCTATAAAATATGCAGAGCTTGCTAAACAAGCAAATCCGTCTGCTGATATTGACGGAATGAAAGCTATGTTTGAATATAAATTAAATTATAAAGACCAAGCTATTTCCGATTACAATCTCGCTATAACTCGCCACCCTGAAGACATTATAAATTCAATAAATCTAGCAACAATATATCTAAAGGACTTTAATTTAGCTAAAGCAGGAAAGGTTTTAAACAATTTTGCAAAGAATAATCCTTCTCAAGCTAATGATCCAAAACTTAAAAGATATGGATTATTAATGTTCTTTTTCAGATAAATTTTAATTAAAAATTTAAAACTAAAAGAGAGAGACCGATTTCTCGGCCTCTCTCTTAGTTATAAAACATAATTAAATTTTAAGCTTTAGCATCTACTGGTTGTTGTTGAGCGATATTAGCTTTTTCACTCTGTTTTTTATCTCTAAACTTAGAGAAATAACCTGCAAGAGGTGTTGCTAAGAATGGAGTTATTACACGTTTACAAAGGATTTGAGTACCTAACAATGTAGTCAAAGCACTGAAACCAATACTTAACCAAGTAAACTTAGAGCCCTTCAATCCAACAACTTTCTTATTTGTTAAATATTTTTGAATTTTTTCAGGGGCAATATCTAGTCCACCTTTATTCTCTTTTAACTTGTCAGAAAGTTTATGTGCAATTTCAACAGTATTTTCTTCGTTCAACTTTTTGCCGAACAAACTTTTTGCCCAACCGGAAGTATGATTTTCAATCCAACGACCGATAACAAACTGACCTGCAATATTTAAAACACCGTTCATCAAATCCATAGAACCAACATAACTACGTTGTTCCGGAGACATTTCCTTATTATTCCAACTTTGAGTTGTATAATAATAACAATTAACTGCATCTTTTGTCAAAGCTGAAACCAAGGCTGTTC
>JAGOIO010000047.1 GCA_017995595.1 bacterium
CAAATATCTTGGTACAATTGTTGCTCCATATAGAATACCACTAAGAGTCAATGTTGACATTGAAAATCCATTGTATTCCATTTTGTCAGATAATTTCTTTAATGTTTTATTTGAACAAACTGTTTCTCCGATTTTCGTTTGAATTGAGCCTAATGAACCGAATGAAGGTTTATTTGTAGCATTTATTGAATTTATACTAACCATTTTTAACCTCCTTATTTTGTTCTGCAATTTGTGGTCTCTTTGACTCCGGTGCATCTAAACCTGCAAGTGCCGGATTGGATTTATCCTTTGTATTGTAAATTTTTGGTATATTTACATAAAACATTACTGCAGCGAGTGTCATAAATCCGTTAGTTAACCATCTTGAACCAACTTTACGTTTCCCAAAATCTTTTATAAATTCTTCAATTTTACCGTCTGTTCCTTTGAATTTTTTGCTGATTGTAGAACTTATATCTTCTGTATAATCATTTACATTTTTTATATATTTCTCTAAATCAGAATTCTCGACACCATCTTTGCCTGTAACTTTGAAAGAACAACCTGTTGATGATGCTGTAGGTGATGCATATTTCTTTCTCAGTTCTCTATATTCATCTATTATTCCGTCTCGAATATCTTTTGTATCACCTTTTCTGCTCTTTATAAAGTGTAACTTTGCAGAGCCGGCTTCCTCAAATTTTTCGGCAAAATGCGTTACTGTCTTATCAAATTCTTCACCTTTTAAATTTGGCAAAGATTCTTTTAACATATTTTCAGCAGAGTGTTTATATAATGCACTCTTTAATGTTTTTTCATCACCAATTACTTTTGAATCAAGTGTCTTTGCATATTCTCCGTAATTAGTTGATAAATTCTTTATTGCATCAATTCCTACATTGTTTGCTCTACCACAAAGCTTTTTGATATTGTAACTTAAAATTCCCGGAATGATAAATGCTGCAGGTCCACTGATTAATTCTCTTTTTAATACTAACCATGCATAGCCAAAATTATATTTACCATCATTTTGGTCTTTATTTCGATACAAGGCTTTAGCGGTTCTCGGAAGTCCCATTCCACAAAAATCTTGTGTCAAGAAACTCGCTGCAAGTCCGCCTGCTGCAATTCCGTCCATTAACCCTACGACAGGATTAAATCCACGAAAAGAAGCTTTTCTGCTACTTGTCGATGGTATCAAATTATTCTGATTACTCATTGGAGATATTGCTTTTATCGTCATTAGGTTACCTTCCCTACCATAAATATTTCTTAGTTAGGTATTTTACAAATTAATATACCTTACTACACCTATTCCATATTATTTTAAAAAACCTGCTTAATTAAAAATTGCTATTTAACTCGATTTTTATTAAGGTATTTTTACAAACTGATATATCTTTTACGCATGTAGTAGTTCTTTACTTCTCAAGTATATTCCTTACATGTTCTGTTTTCAAGAGTTTTATTGTTTTTGCATTATCTTTGTTAACAAAAACTACTCTCGTTTGGTAGTAATATTAAAATCTGTCTTTTCAAAATACCATATAATTATATACATGTATTAATATAATATCTAGTGGATTTTTGGCATGCTTCTGTTATAATTGCTTTGTTAATAATTATGGAGTTTTATATGTTCGGAAAAGATTTTATTACAAAGAAAAACATAATATTTGTTCTACTTGTTATAATTGTTTTATTTTTTGTTTCTGCAATAAAGGATATTGCTTTATTATTCTTTGCAGCTTACGTAATAGCATGTTCATTAAATCCTTTGGTTGACTTGGTTTCAAAAAAAATGAACAGATGTATTGCTTCATCTTTGGTGTTATTTGCAACAATTACAGTAATTTTTGCATTCTTTATTCCTGTTATTTTTGTTGCCGTTAAGCAGGTTGAAGCCGTTGCTGATTTTTTGCCTCAACGATTTATGGCATGCCAAGATTTCTTTTTAAATTATCAATTCTACGGACATAAACTTCCTGATTTTATTAATTTCAACTCTATTATGGGTAGTTCAACGCACATGGCTTCAGGATTGGTTAATCAATCTATAAATATTACTATTGGTTTTGCTCAAAATATTATCTTCTTTTTAGCGGTATGTATGATTGTTTTCTATCTATTAGTTGATAAAGAAGCAATAAGAAATTATTTTATAAGTATTTTCCCACAAAAAATGAGAGAAAAGACAAAGATGATTTCAGAAACTATGGCACACAAAGTCGGTGGATATGTTGTGGCTCAGATATTAAGCATGGTTGCTGTCGGTGGTATTACCGCAATATTTTTAGCAATATTGAAAGTTGACTATTCCTTGTTATTGGGTTTGATTACAGGAGTTTTGGACATTATTCCTATTGTAGGTCCTACGATAGCCTTGCTACTTTGTTTGTTCTTTGCCTATTCTTATGGGTGGGTAGGATTGCTTTTAACTTTGATAGCCTTTTTAGCTGCACAATGGCTTGCTAATAATCTTGTCAAACCTGTTGTTTTTGGTAAATTTTTGAATTTACACCCGCTTGTAATTATTTTTGCATTACTTGTTTGTGCTCAATTCTTAGGTGTTTGGGGGGTAATATTAGCTCCTGCGATTGCGGCTATTGTCTATGTTTTGTTTGATGAATTATATTTAAAGGAAATAAATAAAGTAAAATAATGAATAATATTTTGAATGAAGAAACTTTTTTGTATGAAACAGTTGATAAAAAAGATGCCAGCTATAATGTATGGTTAGCTTTTCCGGGAAGTTATCCGTTTTCAATGTCCTCTTTAGGTCATTTATGGCTGTTTAAATGTATTGATGAGTTAGAAGATGTTAATATTGAAAGAATTTGTGCGGATACTGAAAGAACACAAATAATGCCAAAAGATGTTAATATGTTAGGCTTTTCACTCTCATTTGATTATGATTTCATAAATATTTTTAAAATATTAGAAACATATAATATTTCTGCGTTTACCTCTGAAAGAGATGAGAATACTCCGCTTATTTTTGCTGGCGGACCTGTTTTAACTTCTAATCCTGCACCTTACAAAGATATTTTTGATTTTATGATAATAGGCGACGGTGAAGAGTTGACTATTCAGGCTGTTAATTTGTGCAAGAAAATGGTCGGAGAATCAAAAGTTGATATATTAAAAGCTTTGTCTGAAATTGACGGAATTTTTGTGCCGTTATTTCCAAAAGATGTAAATAAATGTAGTTGTAAAGTTTCTTCTGATTGTGTATTTTCTCCAATATTGACAGAAAGAAGCTTTTTTAAAAATACTTTAATTATAGAGATTGCGAGAGGTTGTGCAAACAGATGCGGTTTTTGTATTGCATCATATATAAATCTTCCTGCAAGGTTTGCACCTTTTGAAAAGATAAAAAATATAATAGATAAAGGGTTAGAGCATACTAATAAAATTGCACTTTTAGGTGCATTGATATCTGCACACCCCGATTTTGAAAAAATTTGTGAATATATAAGGACAAAAAGACAGGAAATTCCAGAATTAGAGTTGAGTGTATCTTCACTTCGAGTCGATTCTGTCGAGCCTGAAGTAGTTAAAACTTTGGTTGAATGTGGACAAAAGCATGCCACAATAGCTATTGAAGCCGGTAGTGAGCGTTTGAGAAAAGTTATAAATAAGAATGTAACAAATGAACAAATATTTAATACTGTTGATGTTGCACAAAAAAATGGATTAAAAGGGTTAAAAATTTATGCGATGATTGGGGTTCCTACAGAAACTCAAGAAGACTTAGATGCAATGCTTAATCTTGCAAAAGATTTGAAAAATTTGCATAAAGGTTTTGATTTAAGTTTTGGGTTTTCGACATTTGTTCCAAAACCTCATACTCCTTTTCAATGGTGTGCGAGAGAAGATATTAAATCGTTAGAAAAAAAACAAAATTATTTAAAGAAAGAATTTCATAAAATGGGTGTAAAGGCTAATTTCTCAAGTGCTAAGTGGGATTATTATCAGGCACTTCTTTCTCGTGGTGATGAAAAATTAGGAAAATATATTTATGAAGTTTATAAAAATGGTGCTAATTTAGGTGCTTTAAAATCTGTATATAAGGACTTTTATAAGTCAAAGTTGCTTCCTGACAGTGATTATTATGCACTTCGAGAAATTCCGACAACTGAAAATTTACCTTGGGATTTTATAAAAATAAATCCTGGCAAAGATTTTTTGAAACAAGAGCATGACCGTTTATTAAATATTTCTTGAATTTATGGAATATATGTCTGGTTTTAACAAAAAAGTTCGATTTGTTAACAAAAATTTACAACTTTTTTTGTTTTAATTTTTAATATTTTTTGAAAAACATGCACTTTTTTTGCAAAATTTAAACAAAAATTTCAAAAAAAACGTTTTAAAATGTTCTATTTTTACAATTTTATGCAACATGGTCTCTTAATATAAACTTTACAATTAGTGTGAACATGGCAATTATTATTTTCTCGTGCTTTTAAAATATATATCTAGTTGATATGATAAAGGTGTTATTTAGTTAAGTCGAAAAAGTGGGTATGTTAAACAACGTTTCTTCAAATAAATTTAATAGTTGCGGAACAGGACGAAAGAATATAAATTCTTCAAATCCAAATGTTACAAAGAATGCAAGAACTAATGCTCCAAGTTTTAATGGTGGAGTTTTAGATGTTGCAATGTTGCCATTACAGTTCTTTGAATCACAACCAATGATGAATGTTGGAGTAAAAGATTGTGTAACAGCTATTGGACCAAGAACGTATCAAGAATCAAAAACCAACGGCTTTGCCGGCTTTGAAGCATTTAGACGTGAATCTTCTGGCTTAATTGTAAACTGTATGATTCCTGGTGTTGTTGTTGCCGGAGTCGCTAAGCTTTTAAATAAAAAAGTTTTTGGTTATAAATCAGGCATGGCTTCAAATTGGGCTGATGAAAAGACATTGAATACTATTGCTGATTATTGGAAAGATTCAAAAGTTTCAAATGATGTCAAGGTTGCTACAACTCTTAGAAATATAATAAGTAAAACATCAGGAAATGATGATAAGAGTGGCGTTTTAAAAACTTTCGACAAAATAATAGATTATGATAAAGAAATTACTATAAGTGATGGTAAAACAAAAAGTGTAAATACTGCAATTTCTGATTTAGCAAAGAAAATAGCAGACAAAGATAAGAACGTATCTAATAAAGATTGTGATGATTTATATAAATGTATAGTTGAACAAACTCATATTTCTGAGGGAATAAAAGTTGGCGAAAAAGACATGACTGTAAATCTAAAATCACTATTACAAGGTTCAACAGGTCTTTTAAAAGAATTTACAAACAATGGTGCTTATGAAAAAGAAGCCGTTGATAACATAGTAAAAAAATCTGTAAAATTAGTAAATATAAAAAGTATGGCAGGTTTGTTCGGAGTTGTTATTCCGTTAGCTTTGGCAATGCAACCAATAAACAGATTTATTACAGAAAAAGTTTCAGGTAAAAAAGGTGCTCCTATTTACAAAGATTTTACTGCAAATGATAAGAAAAAAGAAATGACAAGTGCAGAAAAAGGTAAATTGTGGGTTCATAAAATTTTATCAGCTGCAGCAATGTGTGGAGTTGCTTTGATTTCAACAAAAGGTAAACTTCCAAACAAGGAAATGTTACAATTTAGGGGTATATTCCCATCTATGGATCAGGCCAGAATTGTTTCAACTGCAACATTTGCAAGTCGTATTCTTTCATCTCAAGATGAAAATGACAGACGAGAAGCAACAATTAGAGATATTGGTACATTCTCAGCTCTATATTTCTTAGGTGATTATATTTCAAAAGGTACTGCTTCTTTAATTGAAAAATTTAAACCGGAAGTTTCATTAACAAAATCAGAAAAGGCTTTGGATAAGAATGCAGGTTTCTTTGGAAAATTAAAACACTGGGCTGTTGATACAACGTTGAAATCATCAGAAGAAGTTGTTGGAAAAACTGCAAAGACAATGCGTTCAGTATGTCAATTAAGTGATATTTTATTCTCATTTGCTTTGTTGGGTACAATAATTCCAAAGGTAACAAGACATTTAACAGATATGCATCATGCTGAAGATATGAAAAAAGCAGGTATGACAGACGAAGAAATAGCAAAATACTACAAAAATAAACCCCAAGACTCGGCAACATTTACGGGCATGTCGAGTGAGTCCTCATCAATGAGCGGTACTACCGCCGGCGGCTCCACGTCCATGACGAAGTCGTAGAATTATTGTTGATTAGAATTATACATTTAGATAGGATAAAAAATTGAATATACAAAATTTAAATAGTACAAATTTCCAAAAAAGTTTGCTAGCCCAAAAATCCCAAAATAAAAATCAAACTCTCCCAATTAAAAATGCTCCAAAAACTTCAAATAATGTAAGTTTTGGTTCAGGTTTAGGTATTGCTACATCTCAAGGGTTGAGAAGTTTAGCAACCAATATGGCATTAGGTGCAATCGTTATTGATATTTTATGTATGGATTTGCCAAGAACTGCTGTTGATTTTACAAGAAGTCCAAGTGCAGGTGCTGAAACTGCTATAAGAGAAGGTGCCGGTACAGGTAACCATGCTGCTATAGGTGCTTATGGATTAGGCGTTGCTGCAGTTGCTGCTGCAGGTTTAAACAAAATGTATGGCGTTAAAGCAAATGATATTTTTGCAAGTAATGAAACTATTGATACTTTAGGTACAGTTTGGGGCGAAGAAATTGCTAAGAAAAAAGCTTCTGCTACTGATGCTACCAAAGTCGAAAAGCCTTTAAAAGAATATTTAACTAGAGTGTTAGATGATATTCAAACGTTTAAGCCAGATGCAAAAAAATCTGATTGGGTAAATATTCCTAAAGATGCAAAAAATTCTATTTCTGAAAAATTAGAAGCTCATATTACAAAAATGGCTTCTAAAGAGGGCGTTACAAAAGATGAAACTGCAAAGTTAGAAAGTTTTATTAAATCAACTTTAGGCTATTCTACAGGTTCTGACTCTCTTGTAAGATTTAAGTCTGCTCAAACAGGTTTTGCTGATGCAATGGGTTCAGGTACATTTATTTCTAATATTACAAAGCTTACAAATACTTTTATGAGCGATAAAGTTCACAAAATATTTGTTGAATCAAAAGAAGTAGGAAAAAATGAATTCTTAAATGGTTTAAAAAACTTAAATAAGAAAGTTTCAATTGGTGGTATCGCTCTAGGTTCACTTATTGGTATGTCAATTCAACCTTTAAATAAATATATAACAAAGAAAAGAACAGGTTCTGATGACTTTGTAGGTGGTGGTAAAGCTGATAAATCTTTTAAATTTAAGTTGAAAAAATTAGCTTTAGGAACAGCTTTTGCTCTTGGTGCAATTGCAACTGTTACTACTCACCCTTCAAAACTTTTAAGCAAAATTCAATTTAAAGGGTTAGCTCCAACTATTGACCAATTCAAGGTTGTTTACGGATTAACTATTGCTTCAAGATTGTTTGCTGCAAGAACAGATGATGAGTTAAGGGAATCAACAATCAAAGATACTTTGGGCTTTGCAAATTGGTTAATCCTTGGTAATGTCGTTTCTATCGGTGTTGCAAAGGGTATCGAAAAGCTAAAAGGTACAAATTTCTTAAAGTACCATAATTCTGATAAAAAATCTTGGTTACTTCATTCAGATATTATGTCAAGAGACGAAGTATTGTATGATACTCTTAAAAAAGAAGGTATTAATACCATTAAGTCTGATGGAACTGCGATGTCTTTTAAAGAAATGATGAATTCTCTAGATTCTTTAAAAGGTAAAAATGCAGAACTTGCAAAATCAAAATTGAAATGGTTAAATGTAATTCAAATGGCAGGCTATTTATATTCAGGTGTAGTTCTTGGTTGGGCTTTACCTAAATTAAATATCGCTATTAAAAATTACAAAGATAAAAAACGTGCAGAAGCTGAATCTTTGAAAGAGCAAGGTATTCAAGCTTAATATATTAAAAGAGAAGTTATAAGAAACAAAAGGCAAACCGTAGGTTTGCCTTTTGTGCTTTACAAATTTTTTTTTTGAATTACCATGAGTTGTATGAAAGAATTGAATAATTATATTGAACATACATTATTAAAACAAGATGCAACGCATGATGATTTTGTAAAACTTTTTGGTGAAGCTATACAAAATAAATTTTTAGGCGTTTGTATTCCTCCATCGGTTGTTGCGATGGCTCATCAAGCCCTTGAAGGTACTGGCGTAAAAGTTGTTACGGTTGTGGGCTTTCCTTTAGGTGCTAATAAATCTGAAGTTAAGGCTTTTGAAACGAGTTTAGCGGTAAAAGACGGTGCTGATGAAATTGATATGGTAATTAATGTATCATTATTGAAAGATAAAGATTTTCAAGCTGTTCAAACTGATATTGAAAAAGTTAAGGTTGCTTGTGAAGATAAACCTCTAAAAGTTATTTTAGAAACAGATTTGTTGACAAAAGAAGAAATTGAAAATGCTTGCAAAATTTGTGTAAATGCAAAAGTTGATTTTGTTAAGACTTCAACAGGTTTTGTTAAAAATGGAGTTGGTGCAAAGGCTGAGGACGTTGCTCTTATGTATAAAATCGTCTCACCTTATGGTATAAAGGTAAAAGCTTCTGCGGGAATAAGAGATAAAGAAAAGGCTTTAGCGATGGTTAACGCCGGTGC
>JAGOIO010000185.1 GCA_017995595.1 bacterium
TATAATTGTCTATAAACAGATTATGACAGGATTAACAGAACCGATTATGACATATTCAGCAAAAATATCGATAGGACGGTTGGTAAATGCGGGAGTAAATAAAAATGTTGCAATGAGAATAAAACAACCGTTTGAATATGTGCAAATGCCACTATTTAACCCTTCAGGCAGTTATCAAAACTATATTTTTCCACTGATATTATTACTTGTTTTACAACAAACAATGTTACTTGGTATTGGAATGCTTGCAGGTACAAGAAAAGAACTTATGCTTAGAGCCAAAAGACTTGGCTATAAAGATGTAAAATATTGTGATTATTCTGACAATGCTTTAGAAATAATTATCGGAAGAGGACTTGCTTATACATTTTTGTATATTTTATATGCAATGTTTTATTTTATAGTATTTCCTGCTATTGCACTCTTTCCAATGACATTTAATTTTAGTGCATTATTTTTATTATTAATTCCATATTTATTTGCCGCTTCAATGCTTGGTCAAACCCTTGTAGTATTGGTAACGGAAAGAGAAACTTCACTTCTTTTGCTAATAATAATATCAGTACCATTAATATTTTTACCAGGATATGTTTGGCCTAAAGAATCAATGCCTTTACTTGTAAAAATATTTGCAAACTTTTTCCCATCAACGCCTGGAATTGATGCCATAGTAAGAATCAACCAATTTGGAGGAAGCTTCAATATGGTAACAACTCAATTTTCAATTTTAATAGCTTTATGTTTACTATATTTTACAACTGCTTATTTTGCAACGAAAAAATTGTGCAAGTAAAATTTTTTACGCTATAATAAAATCACGACACAGAAAAATTTAAGGAGAAAATCATGTCAGGACACTCAAAATGGGCAACAACGAAACATAAAAAAGCAAAAATTGACTCAGCAAGAGCCGTAGTATTTCAAAAATTATCAAGAGAAATAATAGTAGCAGCAAAGCTTGGCGGAGGAGACCCTGACGGAAATTTCAGATTAAGAACAGCCATTGACAGAGCAAGAGCCGCAGGATATCCTAACGATAATATAAAAAGAGCAATAGAAAAAGGTGCAGGTTCAGCTAATAGTGATAACTATGAAGAAATTACGTATGAAGGATATGGTGCAGGCGGAGTTGCAATATTTGTAGAAGCCTTGACTGATAACAGAAACAGAACAGCAGGAGACGTTAGAAGCTATTTCACTAAATTCAAAGGTAACTTGGGTGAAAACGGTTGCGTTGGTTGGATGTTTGAACAAGTTGGTCTAATCGCATTTGAAAAAGACGGTATTGATTTTGACAGTCTTTTTGAAGCAGCTATTGATTTAGGTGCAGATGATATTCAAGAAGAAGATGACGGATACAAAGTTTTGACAAAAGTTGAAAACTTCCAGAGCGTTGTTGAAGGTTTAGAAAAAGCCGGATTTAAGAGTAATGATGCAGAATTAACGAGACTACCACAAAACAGTATTGATGTAACAGATGATGAAACTGCAACACAAGTTTTAAGATTACTTGAGAAATTAGAAGAACATGACGACGTACAAAATGTCTATGCAAACTGTGAAATTTCAGATGAAATAATGCAAAGGATAGATGTTTAGATGGATATTGTTGAATTAAAACAACAATTTAACACATTGAAGGCACGTGTTGAAAAGACACGTGAATGTCTTTGACCTTGAAAAAATGCAATCAGAGCTTTCAGAGCTTGAACAGAAATTACAAAGCCCGGAAGTATGGAGCGACCAAAAACTTGCAAGTGAATTGGGACAAAAGTCTCGTGCAATAAAAGATGAATTGGAACAACTTGAAAAATGGGAAGAATCATTTGAAAATGTAAGTGTAGCTCTTGACTTAGAAGATACCGAATTGTTAAACGAAACAGAAGAAGAGCTTTCTAATTTAGAAAAAGAACTTGACAGGTATGATGTACAGAAAATGCTTAGTGGTGAATACGATGAAGCCGATGCGATATTAACAGTGAATGCAGGTGCAGGAGGTACAGATGCTCAAGATTGGGCAAATATGCTACTAAGAATGTATTCCCGTTGGGCAGAAAATAGAGGTTGGAAAGTTGAACTGCTTGATAAATCCGACGGAGAAGAAGCAGGGATAAAATCAGCAACTATAAAAATTTCAGGAAAATTTGCTTACGGTTATGCAAAAGCAGAAAAAGGTGTACATCGCCTTGTAAGGATTTCACCATATAATGCAAACGGCAAAAGACAAACGAGTTTTGCATCTTGCGAAGTTTCACCGATAATTGAAGATTTTGAAAAAGAAATTGTAATTCCACCTGAGGAATTGGAAATAGAAACAATGCGTTCAGGCGGAGCAGGCGGACAAAACGTTAATAAAGTTGAAACAGCCGTTAGAATTTATCATAAACCGTCAGGAATTGTAGTAAAATGTCAACAAGAGCGTTCTCAACTTCAAAACAGAGAATATGCGATGCAGATTTTAGTATCAAAGCTTCTGGCATTAAAACAAGCCGAACACGAAAAAAAAGTTGCAGAACTAAAGGGTGAGGTTTTTGATATAAATTTTGGTTCACAAATTCGTTCATACGTTTTTCACCCGTATAAAATGGTAAAGGATCACAGAACAAATTGCGAAGTCGGAAATGTAGATGCAGTTATGGACGGAGATATTGATGTTTTTGTCGAAACTTTTCTAAAGACAAAAGCAGAATAAAGA
>JAGOIO010000186.1 GCA_017995595.1 bacterium
ATATTGTAGGGCAAAGACTTTTTGTTGAAGCTTAAAATATAAGTACACAGAAAAAGAACCGGCATATACAATGTCGGTTCTTTTTTAAACTTGATGATGTTTCTATTAGTAATCTTCTGGAGCAGATTCTTCTTCATCTTTTAGTGATGACAAGTCATCTTTATACGTAGAATCAAAGTCTTCAGGAAGCATATCAACATCAGGCCAAATTGTTTCATCATCAAAACGACAAGCGTTCATATTAAAAGAGGCTGAAAAATCAGAGTTTGAAAGGTCTGACCCTTGGAATACGCAACCTGCCATGTCTGCATCTGTGAAATTACAATAACTTGCAACTGCATAACTAAAGTCAGAGCCGTTTAAAATTGTATCTGTAAAATCGCATTCAATAACGTTTGCTCTTGTAAATTCGACTGATGTTAAGTCAGAGTTTGTGAAGTTAACAAGAGAAAGTTTGCAATCTGCAAAAGAACTTGAGTTTAAATCTACGTCAGAAAAATCTACTTCTTCCAAGTTTAGAGAAGAAAAATCGACTTCGCTCAAATCCAATTCTTCTTGAGTTTTTTTCCACTCATTGAATTTTTGTGGAGAATCTTTTAACATATTGTAGATATCGTCTTTTGTGTATTCGCTCATTTTTTGAGTATCTCCTTTTGTTATCATTTTAACTAAAATACATTTATTTGTTTATTAAATTCATTTGAATTGCAAGAAGTACAGCCTGTGTTCTGTTTGAGACTTTTAGTTTCTTAAATATATTATTCAAGTGAGTTTTTACTGTAACTTCTTTAACGAACAGTTTATCTGCTATTGTTTGGTTGTTTGCACCTTTAGCAACAAGCGTAAGGACCTCACGCTCTCTTAGAGTCAAGGTTTCGATAGGTTCATCGGAACAGAACGGAAGTTCATTAGGTTTTGCTTCTTTTTGCCAGTTTGAACGTCGTAATATTGCTTCTATTCTTGCAAGTAAATTAGGTAAAATAAATGGCTTAACGATGTAATCATCTGCACCGATTTTTAATCCTGATACCATTTTTTGCTCTTCATTTATTGCCGTAAGCATTATTACAGGTGTGTATTTGAATTTTTCATTGTTACGTATTGCTTTTAGTGTTTCCCAACCATTCAGGTTTGGCATCATTACGTCTAACAATATTAAATCAAATTCCCCTTTTTCTGATTTTGATAACACTTTTAATGCTTGAATGCCATCATTTGCAACATTTACTTCATAACCATACATTGGAAGTGTGTCTTCCAAGTATTTCGGGCTGTCATCTACTATTAAAATTTTAGCTAATTGGGTCATTTTTTTGCCTTTAGTTTTTAATTAAACGATTTTATCTTTTAAAGCCTTTAAGGCGGCTTGCAATCTGTCATCAACTCCGAGTTTTTGTAATATACTTGCAACATGTGCTTTTGTTGTATTTATGCTTACAAAAAGTTCTTTTGCAATTTCGTTATTGCTATAACCTTCTGTTATAAGTTTTAAAATCTGCTTTTCTCTTGCTGTTAAGTTATAGTCATCTTTTGAAAGGTCAGGTTTGTAAATATTTTCGGCTGTTGCTGCTTTTAAAACAATGCTTGCAACTGCAGGGTCAAACCATGAAGCTCCGTCTAATACAGATTTTACTACTTCTATTAATCTTGTCGGATTTATTTCTTTTGAACAAAAAGCGTTTGCTCCGGCTTTTAAACTGTCTAAAACTTCTTTTTCGGCATTATGTGAAGTTAGAACTATTATTTTAACGTCTTTGTTTAGGTTTCTAATTCTTTTTGTTGCTTCAATACCGTTCATATTAGGAAGTCCTAAATCCATTATAACGAGTGATATTTCATTATTTTGAAATATTTCAATACCTTTTTCTGCGGATTCTGCTTCAAATACAGTTTGAATAAAATCTTGCCCTTCGAATGAGGTCTTTAATCCAAACCTTGTCAGCTCGTGGTCTTCAACTATTAGAATGTTATTTTGGCTCATCTTTTCCTCTGTTTTATTTTATTGTAGGTTCAAGTACATTTTCTGCTGGTGTGAAATTAGGATTTAATTTCAAGCACTTTTTAAAATTATATATTGCTTTTGTTGTCTCTCCAAGACCTCTGTATAAAAGCCCTTGATAATAGTAATATCTAAAATCATTTTCGTCAATATAGTAAGCGTTGGATAAATATTTTTGTGCAATATCGAAATTTTCTCTTGATATTTCGATTTTTGCAAGTTCAAGCCATGCTTCTTTGTATTGTAAATTTACAGCGATTGCTTTTTTTAGATATACTATTCTATCCTGAGAATTTTCATCTTGCATCATCGCAACGTTGTAGTATGCTTCATAAGAGTCAGAATGTGTTTTTAAAACTTTTTTATATAAATCTTCGGCTTTTTCAAGCTCATTAAGCTTCTGATAAGTTTTTGCTTCATTTACAATCGGTTTATATGCGGTTTTGTCATGTGCTGAAGCTGACTTGTAATATTTTAAAGCTTGCTTATAATTCTGATTTTTATAGCTTAAATCGCCTAAGGTTATTAAAGCTTTTACATCAGAACTATCAAGTCTGTGGGCTTTTTTTGCTGTATCTCCAGCTTTTTCATATTCATCTAGTGTCAAATATATTTCACTCATAAGAGAATATATCATTTCTTGTTGATATTTTCTTTTTGATAGTGCAAGAGAACTTTGAAG